>PULY01000003.1 GCA_003551125.1 Candidatus Iainarchaeum sp. | reverse complement strand
CTAAGACCACAATCACACGATATAATTAGAACATGGGCATTTTACACGATAACAAAAAGTCATCTACATACAAAAACAATTCCATGGGAAGAAGTAGCAATATCAGGATACATAAAAGATGAAAAAGGAAAAGGAATGAGTAAAAGCAAAGGAAATATAGTCGATCCTATAGAACTAATCGTAAAATACTCAACGGATATAATCAGAATATGGTCAGCCGGAACAAAACTAGGTGAAGATCGAAGATACAGAGAAGAAGACATAAAAAAAGGAAAACAGTTCTTAGTGAAACTATGGAATGCTTCAAGATTTGCAGCAATGCACATAGAAGACTACGAACCAAAAGAAAAACCAAAACTGGAAAAAAGCGATAAATGGATACTTCACGAATTAAACAATACCATAGAGAAATCCACGAAGCAACTGGAAAAACAAGGATATGATAAAGCACTAGCTGAAGCGAGGAAATTCTTCTGGAACATATTTTGTGATTATTACCTTGAAATGATAAAATCAAGAATCTATTCCGATGATGAAGATATGGAAGAAAGTAAAGAAGCGGCAAAATACACGTTACATCATTCATTACTAAATGTATTGAAACTACTGGCACCCTTCGCTTGCTTCGAAACGGAAGAACTTTATCATAAAATCTTTGAAGAAGATCAAGACAAAAGTATACACCTCGAAAAATGGCCTGAGAGGAAAGAAGAATGGGAAAACGAAGAAGCGTACAAAGAAGTGGAAACAGCTAAAGAAATAATAGATGAAATAAGAAAATGGAAACAGGAAAAAAACATGAGCATAGGTAAAAAAATAGATAAAATGAAAGTGAAAACACCGAAAGTAAAAGAAGCGGAAAACACGAAGAGAATAATAGGAGAAACGATGAAAGTAAAAGATTTAAAAATAGAAAAAGGAGAAGAAACCATGGTGAGTAAAGATGTATAACCCACAAGAAACGGAAAAAGAAATTCTAAGATTTTGGGACGAGGAAAAAATCTTTGAAAAAATAAGAGAAAAAAATAAAGGAAATAAAGAATGGAGTTTTATAGATGGACCAATTACAGCTAATTTCAAGATGGGAATACATCATGCAGCAGGAAGATCCTACAAAGACCTATATATAAGATGGAAGTCAATGCAAGGGTACGATCAGAGATACCAAAATGGTTTTGACACACAAGGATTACCAGTGGAGAGACAAGCGGAAAAAGAGCTTGAAATAGATTCTAAAAAAGAAATAGAGGAAATAGGAATAGAGAAATTCACTGACAAATGTAAAGAAATAATAGAGAGATACTCTCAATCACAAACAAATGATTCAATAAGACTAGGACAATGGATGGATTGGGAAAATTCATATTACACATACAAAGACGATTACATAGAACACGTATGGCACTTCATGAAGAAATGCGATGATAAAAACCTGTTGGAAGAAGGGACAAAAGTAATGTGGTGGTGTCCAAGATGCGGAACCAGTTTATCTCAAAAAGAAGTAACAGACGGATACGTAGAATTAGAAGATGAATCAATATTTTTCAAATTACCTCTAAAAGAAGAAAATGCTAATTTAATGGTGTGGACAACTACACCATGGACACTTTCAGCAAACGTAGCATGCGCAGTCAATCCAGATGAAATCTACGTTAAAGTAGAACAAAATGGAGAGAATTACTACATGGCTAAAGACGCAGTGCACACAACAATGAAAGGAGAATACGAAATAAAAGAAGAATTAAGAGGAGAAAAACTAATAGGAAAACACTACAAATCACCACACCCTGAATTACCTATTCAAGAAGACTTAAATCATAAAATAATACCCTGGGATGAAGTAGGAACAAAAGAAGGAACAGGAATAGTACACATAGCACCAGGATGCGGAGAAGAAGATGAAGAACTAGGTGAAGAACACGGATTAAAAAATCCCTCACCTATGAATGAAGATGGAACGTACAAAGAAGGATACGGATGGTTAACAGGTAGATATGTCAATAAAGATGTCAATGAAGAAGTCATAAATGACTTAGAGAAAAGAAACATACTCTACAAATCACAGAAATACAAACATCAATATCCATTATGTTGGAGATGTGATGAAAAACTAATACAGAGAAAAGCAGAGGGAGAATGGTTCATAGATCAAACAAAAATAAAAGAAGAACTGAAAAGAGAAGCAAATAGAGTAACCTGGGAACCAGATTTTCTGGAAAAAGAATACTACAACTGGCTAGAAAACATGGGAAAATGGATAATCTCCAGAAAAAGATACTGGGGAACACCTCTACCAATATGGAAATGTGAAGAATGTGAAGAAACAACGATAATAGGATCGAAGGAAGAACTAAAGGAAAAAGCAACTGAAGGAATAGAACAACTAAAGGAACTACACAGACCCTGGATAGATAAAGTAAAAATAAAATGCTCAAAATGTGGAGAAAATAAAAGCAGAATAAAAGAAGTAGCAGATTGCTGGATGGATTCAGGACTAGTCCCATATGCAACGTTAAACTACATAAAAGATAAGGATTACTTCGAAAAATGGTTCCCAGCGAACTTCGTAACAGAAATGAAGGAACAAGTGAACAAATGGTTCCACACAACAATGGTAGCAAGCGTGGTGCTAGAGGAAAAAACACCGTATCTAAACGTGATGACCTACAGCGAAGTAGTGGATGATAAAGGAAAGCAAATGAGTAAAAGCAAAGGAAACGCTATATGGGCGGACGAAGCAGCTGATAAAATAGGAATGGATAACATAAGATGGACATTTATAAAAGGGAATCCAAGAACAAAAACTTCATTAGGATATGATTCCGGAGAAGAAGCAGAAAAAGAATTAAAAACACTATTCAATATAAATCAATACATAAAAGAAACAGCTAAGAAAAGAGAAGAAATAACTGGGATAAAGGAAACAGAAATTCAAAAAGAAGACAAATGGATACTATCCAGAATAAATACAACTAAAAAAGAAGTTAAAAATCATTTAGAAAAAATGGAGCCACACAAAGCAGCTAAAAGAATTAAAGAATTCTTCTTAGAGGACTTTTCAAGAGGATATATACAATACACTCGTAAAAGAGCGAAGAAGAGAAATGAAAGAAAAACAATAGGCAAAATAATGGATCATACACTACTGGAAACACTGAAACTAATGGCACCATTCACACCTTTCCTAACGGAAAAACTATATCAAGAAAACTACAGAGAAAGGGAACAAAAAGAAAGCATTCACTTATTCAAATGGCCAGAACCAAAAGAAGAAAGAATAGATGAAGAGCTAGAAGAAAGAATGAGCACAGCCCAAGAAATAAATGAAACAATAAGAGCACTAAGAAGTAAAATAGGAAGAGGAATAAGATGGCCAGTTAAAAAAATAACCGTGGAAACGAAGAAAAAAGAAGTAGAAGAAGCTGTAAAAGAATTAGAGAAGATAATTAAGAAGCAAACAAATATTCAAGAAATAGAAATAAAGGAAAAAATGCCTGAAGTGAAGAAAGAAACAACTTTAAATCAAAAAGCAGTGGGAGCGGAATTCCAAGCTGACGCAGTTAAAGTAATGAAGAAAACAAAGGGAAAATTGAATGAAATAAGAAAACAAATAGATAAACAAGGATTCTACAGACTGGACATAGGAACAAAAGAAGTAAAGATAAAGAGAAAACACATAATCACAAATAGAAAAATGCCCGATAATTTGGAAGTAAGAGAATTCAGCAAAGGAGAAATCTATATAGATACAGATATGGATGAAGAAATGATTACAGAAGGAACAGCTAGAGAAGTAATGAGACACACTCAGCAATTAAGAAAAGAAGAAAATCTGGAAAAGAAACAAGACATAGAATTATACATAGAAACAGATCTAAAAACAGCTGAAAAACTCGAAGAACATAAAGAAGATATAAAGGAAAGAACAGGTTCAGGGAAAATAGAAATAAAGAAAGAAAAACCTAGTAAAGAGTTTGAAGCCGAGAAAGAGATAAAAGTGAAGGGAAAAAAGATAAAAGTTCTATTCAACGTGATAGATTAATAACTAAAAAATGATTAAAATGGAAGAATATAATCACGGACAGATAGAAAAAAAATGGATGGAGAAATGGAAAGAGAAAGAGCTTTCAAAAGCACCGATGAAAGAAATAGATGCTGAAGAACCCAAATACTTCATAAATTTCGCTTATCCGAACGTAACAGGATTCATGCATATAGGACACATGAGAGGATACAGTTACACTGATTTTATAGCTAGAAAGAAAAGAATGGAAGGACATAATGTATTTTTCCCCGGAGGAATACACGCCTCAGGAAACAACCTCCTATCAATCTCTCAGAAAATTAGAAATGGAGAAGAAGAAAAGATACAGTACTTAAAAGATCATGGAGTAACAGAAGAAGAAATAAAAGATTATAAAGAACCTGAAAAAGCTCTTGAAAGATTCAGCAAATCTTATAGAGAAACATGGAAAAGATACGGTTTATCATTTGACGAAGAATCATGGACATCTACAACTTATCCTGAATATAATAAATTCATAGAATGGCAGTTCCTAAAATTAAAGGAAAAAGGATACTTAAAACAAGGAGAATACTACGCAGCAGCATGTCCAGAACACGGACCGGTAGCAGTGGATGAATCTGAAACAGATATAAGTAAAGGAGGAACAGCTGAAAAACAAGAATACGTAGTTCTTAAATTCAAAGCAAAAGACGAAGATTTCTACTTAACCGCAGCTACGTTGAGACCAGAAACCGTTTTCGGACAGACAAATCTATTCATAGACCCAGAAACAACTTACTTAGAGATAGAGATAAATGGAGAAAACTGGATAGTTTCAAAACCAGCAGCGGAGAAACTGGAATGGCAAGGTAAGAAAATAAATGAGAAAAGAGAGATTAAAGGAAAAGAACTACTCGGTAAAAAAGTGAAAGCACCTGGATTAGATAAATGGATACCTATACTTCCTTCAAACTTCTGTTCACCTGAAGAAGGAACAGGAATAGTTACATCAGTTCCTTCAGATGCGCCTTACGACTGGATAGGTGTGAAAGAATTGAAAGAAAATCCTGAAAAATTGAAAAAATACGGTTTAGATCCATCAATAATGAAAGAAGTGAAACCAATACCTATAATAGATTCAAAGGGATACGGAGAACTTCCAGCGAAAGAGATATGTGAAGAAAAAGGAATAGAAAACACTAAAGATCCAAAATTAGAGGAAGCAACAAAAGAAATCTACAAAAAAGGATTTCACAGCGGTAAAATGAATGAAAACTGCGATGAATACAGAAGAATGCCTGTAGAACAAGCGAAAGAAAAAATAAAGGAAAAAATGCTTCGGGAAAACCAAGCGGACATATTAAGAGACCTCTCTGAAGAAGTAATATGCAGATGTGGAAAAGAAATCAAGATAAAGAGAATTACTGATCAATGGTTCATAAACTACGGGGACAAAGAACTAACTGAAAAAGCAAAAAAACATGCTGAAAAGATGGATATAAAGCCAGAAGAATACCATGAGAACATACAAGAAACAATGGACTGGTTCAAAGAAAGAGCAGCGACAAGACAAGGAAGTTGGTTAGGTACAAAATTACCATGGGACAAAAAATGGGTTATAGAGCCAATAGCAGATTCAACTCTATATCCAGCATTCTACGTGATATCAAAATATGTTAATAAAGGAGATTTAACCGAAGAAAACCTAGTAAAAGAATTCTTTGACTACATATTCTTGGAAGAAACTTCATTAGAAGAGTCTTCAAAAGCAACGGAGCTTTCAAAAGAAAAACTAAGAGAAATAAGAAAATCATTTGACTACTGGTACCCTGATGATCTAAACGAAGGGGGAAAAGAGCACAAAACAGTTCATTTCCCACCTTTCATAATGAACCACGTTGCATTACTACCTGAAAAATACTGGCCAAAAGCAATACTCGTCAATTGGTGGATAATGGGAAAAGGAGGAAAACTATCAAAATCAAAAGGAGGAGCAAACATATCAGCTCAAAAACTAGCGGGAAAATACGGAGCAGATACAATGAGATTGCTCTACGGACACATATCTTCACCTTTCTCAGACATAGAATTCACAGAGGAAAAAGGAGAAAACTACAAAAGGAACCTTGAGAAATACTGGAAGAAAGTACAGGAATTACTCTCAATGAAAAAGGAAGATGAAGAGAAAGAAATAGACAAATGGATAAAATCAAGGTTCAATACACATCTAAAGAAAGCAGAAAAAGCATTTGAAGAAAAAAACTTCAGAAAAGTAATAGATGAATTACTATTTGAATTCATGAAGGACATTGACAGATACAAAGAGAGAAAAGGAAAACATCAACAAACATCGAGAGAAATAGCTAAAAAATGGATAAAGTCAATGGCACCATACACACCCTTCATATGTGAAGAATTATGGGAGAAAACAAATGAAGAACAAATAGTTTCAAGATCCAAATATCCAGAGGTAGAAGAAAGTGAAGTAAATAAAGAGATAGAATTAGCAGAGGAAACAATCAAAAACCTTGAAAAAGACATTAGAAATGTACTTGAACTGGTTGATGTAAAAAAACCTGAAGAAATAAAGTTATTTGTAGCTCCTGAATGGAAAAGAAAAGCTTACAAAATAGCTGTTGAAGAAGAAGGAAGTGTAATAAAGAACATAATGAAAAATGATGAAATAAAGAAACAAGGTAAAAAAGCAGCTAGTTACGGTCAATACCTACAGAAAAATAAATATAAATTAGAAAAAGAAGTAATTGACAAAGATAAGGAAATGAAAACAATAGAAGAAGCTAAAAGTTATTTAGAAGATAAATTCAAAGGAAAAGTAAAAATAATAGATTCTGAAGAAACAGATAAAGATAAAGCGGATAAAGCAATGCCTATGAAGCCAGCTATATTGATAGAGTAAAAAATTTAGAATTTTAAATTTTTCTCCATTTAACTTCTTCTCCAGTATCCTGTAACTCTATTCCAATTTCTTTCAATCCTGATCTTATTCTATCGCTTAATTCATATTCTTCATTGTCTCTTAAATCCTCTCTGATCTTCACTATCAAATCAAGTAGTTCTTCGGATCCGGTTAAATCTTCCTTTTTTGAAAGGTCAAGTTTAAGGCCTAAAACTCTTCCCAGTCCCTTTAAAGTTTCTCCAGCCTCATTTAAAATTGATTTTTTATTATCCAATGACTTGTTAACATCTTTGCTGAATTGAAGCAATAAATTAACCGCTTTACCCGTGTTAAGATCATCATCCATTGCTTTCTCAAATTCTTTTTTAATCTCATTTATTTTTGGCTTCAAATCTTTCTTATCTCCACCTTCAGAGTCTTCAATCAATTGAAGAGTATTGTATAACTTTTCAAGTTTCTCTTTTGCATCTTTAACTGAGTTATCTGTGAAATCAGTTTGTTTCCTGTAATGAGATGAGGAAAAAAGCATTCTAAGAGTTTCTCCACTGTATTTTTTAAGTAGTTCTTCAACTGTGTAAAAATTTCCTTTTGATTTGCTCATTTTTTCTCCATTCACTGTCAGGAACTTCCCATGAATCCAATAATTAACCGGTTCTTCATTTAAGTTATTCATAGCGTAGTTCTGAGCCCTCTCATTGGGATGATGGGGGAACATGTGATCTTCTCCTCCTCCATGAATATCGAATTTTTCTCCCAAATATTTAGTTGACATGACACTGCATTCCAAGTGCCATCCGGGATATCCAAGACTCCAGGATGAATTCCATTTCATTATGTGTTCAGGATTCGCTTTTATCCAAAGGGCGAAGTCAAAAGGATTTTTCTTTTCCTCAGTTTCTTCTTCAGTAACTCTTCCACCTGCTCCTGTTTTCAATTCATCTATATTTTTACGAGGTAACTTACCATATTCAAATTCCTTATTAAATTTCTCAACATCAAAGTAAACTGAACCATTTCTTTCATATCCGTAGCCGTTTTCAATTATTTTTTCCACAGCTTCTATCATCTCAAGTATATGTCCCGTTGCTCTTGGAATCACATTGAATTGATTAATGTTTAATTCTTCCATCTCTCTATAAAACTTAATTACCTGTTTAGTTACCAGCTCCATTGGCTCTAAACCCTTTTCCTTAGCACTTTTTTCTACTTTATCTTCTCCCTGGTCCGCATCATCGGTTAAATGACCTACATCAGTGACATTTTGAACGTGGAAAACATCGTAACCTTTCCATTTCAAGTATCTATTTAATACATCCCAGTTACTATACATTCTTGCATTTCCAAGGTGAAAATCCTCGTAGATAGTCTGTCCACAGGTGTACATATTCACCTTACCCTCTTCTATGGGTTTAAATTCTTCTTTTTCTCTAGTCAAAGTATTGTAAAGTTTCAAGGTCATTTTTTTCAACTACCTTTTTTAATTGAATCAATTTATTTATATGAAGTATTCTTTAAACTAATTACTTTCGAATAAATGGAGGAATAAATAATGAGTAGAAATAAAAAAAAGCGTATTAAGAAACTGGAAAAAGATCTTAAAAAACTTAAAGATAAGAGAAAGAGTAAAAAAGGAAAGAAAGAACTCTACAGAAACACAGGAAAAATGGAGAAGCATATGAAAGAATTAAAAAGAAAAGATAATGAATTAAAAAAATTAAAATAGAATCAATGTGCTTGAAAAAAAGAAAATTCCTCATAAATATTTGTTAATTCAAAAAAGTCGGGAAAGGGATTCGAACCCTTGTACTCGGCTCTGCAGGCCGGTGCATAACCACTATGCTATCCCGACACCTTGATAAAGCGAAATTTTTCTAATAAAGAAACTCGTTATATAGATGTCACTCGAGAAATTAATATCTTTCTTCATTCAAAATGATCAAAAAACGAAAAGAATTTAAAAAGGGGTGAAGAAAAAGAATGAATGAAGACAGAAAAAAGAAAAAAGTAATTTTTCTGAATTTTAATGAATAGATTAAATCTAAAAATAACTTTAGTTAGAAAAATAGAAAACAGAAAAAAAGGAGGTAATCAATATGCCAAGAATAGGAGGAACACCAATTTTAGTGATGTCTGAAGATACCGAAAGACAGAGAGGAAAAGGAGCACAAGGAAGCAACATAGCAGCAGGAGAACAAGTAGCAGAAATAGTAAAAACAACACTAGGACCAAAAGGAATGGACAAAATGCTAGTGGACGAAATAGGTGATATAGTAGTCACTAATGACGGTGCAACAATACTTGAAAAAATGGATATAGAGCATCCAGCAGGAAAAATGCTAGTAGAAGTATCCCAAACACAAGACACAGAAACGGGAGACGGAACAACAACAGCAGTAGTAATCGCAGGAGAACTACTGGGACAAGCAAAAGAACTACTGGACCAAGATATCCATCCAAGTCTAATAATAAAAGGATATAAAATAGCTCAAGAAAAAGCAATAAAATACCTAAAAGAAGCGAGCCAAGAAGTAACGATTGAAGATGAAGATATTCTTCAAAATGTCTGCTCGACAAGTATGAAATCCAAAGGAACAGCAATAGGAAAAGAAGAAGTATTAGCAGAACTAATCGTAAAAGCAGTTAAACAAGTAGCAGACGAGAAAAATGGAGCATACACTATAGATAAGGACAATATAAAAATAGAAACAGTAGGTGGAGGAAACCTAGAAAACTCCGAACTAATCGATGGAATAGTAGTAGACAAAGAAAGAGTACACAGCAACATGCCAAGTAGACATGAGAACCCAAAAATAGCACTAATAAACGCTCCAATAGAAGTAAAAGGAACAGAAACAGATGCAGAAATACAAATAACCAACCCAGACCAACTTGAAGGGTTCCTAGCACAAGAAGAAAATATGTTAAAAGAAATGGTCGAGAAAATAGACAAAGTAGGAGCAGAAGTAGTATTCTGCCAAAAAGGAATCGATGACGCAGCACAACACTACCTAGCCAAAAGAGGAATAACTGCAGTAAGAAGAGTAAAGAAAAGCGACATGAAAAAACTAGCAAGAGCTACAGGAGCATCAATAGTATCAAGTGTTGATGATCTAACGGATGAAGACTTAGGAAACGCTGAAAATGTAGAAGAAAAAAGAATGGGCGACTCCGAAATGACATTCGTAGAAGGATGTCCAAAAGCCAAAGCAGTAACAATACTAGTAAGAGGAGGAACAGAACACGTAGTAGAAGAAGCAGAAAGAGCTGTAGTAGATGGAATAGGAGCACTTACATGCGCCATAGAAACAGGAGAAGTAGTAACAGGCGGAGGAGCAATAGAAACACATGTAGCAATGAGACTAAAAGAATACGCAGACCATGTAGGCGGAAGAGAACAACTAGCAATAGAAAAATTCGCCGAAGCATTAGAAGCCATACCAAGAGTACTAGCAAGAAGCGCAGGAATGGACACAATAGATACACTAGTAAAATTGAGATCCGAACACAGCTCAGGAAAAGAAAGATACGGAGTAAACGTACTAAAAGGTAAAGTAGAAAACATGGAAAACCTAAAAGTAACGGACCCAACAAAAGTGAAAGAACAAGCAATATCCAGCGGATCAGAAGCAGCAAACACAATACTAAGAATAGACGACATAATCTCAAGTTCCGGAGGCGGAGACTCTGGCGGACCTCAAGGAGGAGCACCCGGAGGAATGCCAGGCGGAGCACCAGGCGGAATGCCACCTGGAATGGGCGGAATGATGTAACGCCCTAAACCACTTTATTTTTCTTAATTTCTTTTTCTTCTTTCAATATTTTTCTCAAAAAACATATGTTTTTATTAATCTAGTTTCTTTTCATTAACTGAGATAATATGAAAATAGGTATAATCCAAGCTAGAGAAGACATAATGGAAGAAGCGGAAGAAAAACTTAAAGAAGAAATAGCACCTCTCGAAATAAAAAAATCCATAGCAAAGGATCCAATAGCAGCGATAGGAGAGGCTAGAAAACTATCTGGAAAAGTAGATGTAATATTGATGTTCGTTGGATTCGAAGACGATGAAGAAGAAGCTATGAAAACAGGATTCTATAACGGATTAGCTCAACTGGAAGCTAATACACCTGTAAGAATATATAGAGAAATATGTGGACCTCTCGAAGAACCTGACGTTGAAGAACTAATAGATGAAATGATAGAAGAAGAACTTTAAGTCTTTACAAACAATGACTAATTTTCATTTTCTTCTTCATTCTCCTCATCCCCTTCATCTTGATCTTGATCTTCATCTTCTTCATCATCATCTTTATTTTTCTCTACTTTAATCTTTCTCTTTACAACGTCTTTGCTTAGCATAATTTCAACCCCCTCTTATAGTTAGAGAAAGACTATAATAAAAAGTAATCGTAAAACTAGAAAATCAATAACTTGTAAAGATTACAATTATCATTAGAAATCATTTAATATCATTATAAAGAAATTTTTAATAATCTCCAATCTTACTTTGTTCTTTATTCTCTTTTACTCTCTCAGCTGTTCTCCAACTGGTTCTAACGAAATCAGGATACTCTTCCTCATTATCGATAATTTTCTTGAGATATTCATTAACGGATTTTTCATGAGGATAACCTGTAACTATATCTAAACCATATTTTTCACTTAAATCAGCAACATGTCTATCCCTATCAACTTTAGCAATTATAGACGCTGCAGAACAAACAGAATACTTATCATCAGCCCCATGTTCAGCTATTACCTCTATTTCATCAGGTATATCAATATATTTATTTATTCTATTCATAAATTTATCAGCATTTGGATCAGGAAGATCTATAATGATTTTTTCAAGATTCAGATCTTCTTCTAAAGCTTTTTCTATAACTTTAGCCATTTTCTGAGCTTCTAATTCATTCAAACTTATCCTTTGTCTTTCAAAATCAATTTCAGCTGCCTTAGTTTCAACTGAATAAGTTGAAAAAGCTTTATCTTTAACAACAGGATATAATTCTTCTCTTCTTTTCTTTGAAAGTTTCTTTGAATCCCTAGCACCATCATCAAATAATTCAGTGGATTTTTCAGGACTCAGAATAACTCCTGCTATAAACATAGATCCTATAACGGGTCCTCTTCCAGCCTCATCTATTCCAAGAGCATATTTTTTCATCTAAATCATTATTAAATATTAACGGGAATTGTGAGGAATATATAAGTTACCGATAAATAAATACCTCGGGGAATCAAAAGAAACAGAGACAATCAACATAGATAAATAAAAGGATAACAACAAAAAAACAAGATATAAATATACCGAAAAAACAAAATAAGAAACAAATGAAACGTGATAAACAATGGAAGCATGCGTAAAAAGCTTTAGAAGAGGAAGAAACACGAAATACGATAAGCAAGTAATCGCTGAATCTGATGCAATAAATGGAAGCGAAGAAGCAGTAAAGCTAGTGGGTAAAAAAGCAATATACACTACTTCAAGTGGAAAAGAAATAAAAGGAAAAGTCAGTAGCCCCCATGGAAATTCAGGAGCACTAAGAATAAGATTCAGAAAAGGATTACCCGGACAGATAATAGGTTCGAAGATAAAAATAGAGAAATGAATAGAATATTAACTTTCAAAGCTTTCTCTTAAAATAAAATTTTTTCTACTGAAACTAAAGAGAGATTTAGATGGATCTTCAAGAAATAAAAGAAGGAAAAACGAAATTACTGATACCTAGTAGAGATAAATACTCCTCTCCGGAAGAAGCACCTGTTTTTTATAATCCTGAAATGAAGACAGACAGAAATATATCTGTAGAGATAGTTAAAAAATTCTTTGAAGACTCAGAAACCCCTTTAGGTTTAGATGCACTATCAGCAACGGGAGCCAGAGCTATAAGATACGGAAACGAAGCCAAGATAAGGACAATTGCAAATGATTTTAATCCAAAAGCAGTTGAAATTATAGATAAAAATATAGAATTAAATGAAGGAGAAGAAAAAGTTGAATCAAGTCACAGAGATGCTAATTCACTGATGACTGATGGAAAAAAATTTGATTTTATAGATATAGATCCATTTGGATCACCCTCTCCTTTCTTAGGAAATGCTTTTAAATCAATTAAACCTAGAAAAAGTTTACTAGCAGTTACAGCTACAGATTTAGGTGCTTTGAGCGGACATTACCCCAAAGCTTGTTTCAGGAGATATGGTTTGAGGTCAAAGGGAAATCCATGGGAACATGAAATTGGTTTGAGAAATCTAATTTTAGCAGTTCAGAAAATTGGAGCTGTTAATAAATTCACAGTGGTTCCACTATTCTGTTACTGGAAGAGACATTACTATAGATGCTTCTTTGAAGTAAGAGAAAGTAAAAGAGGAATAAACAGAAATTTGGATAAAGCAGGATACATCGGAATATGTGAAGACTGCGGTAGAAGAGAAAAAATGAATTTAATTGGAAAAATAAACTGTAAATGTGAATGTGGATCCAAATTAAAGATACTTGGTCCAACTTGGTTGGATTACATTGGAGATGAAGAATTCATGGAAGATATAAACATACCTGATCCTTTTTTCAATAAGATCAAGAAAGAAATTAAAATTAAAGAACTTCATTACAATACGCATAGACTAAGTAGAATAAATGGTGGAAAAGCAAAGAAGAAGAATTATTATATAGATAAATTGAGTGATTTAGGTTATAAAGCTCAAGAAACAGTATTTACAGGATACGGCTTTAGAACAAATGCTCCTCAAGAGAGAGTTATTGATCTTTCTAAAACAGATAACTAACTAAAAATAGCTCCCAACACCATGAATATAAGCAACACAAGTATCAGAAATATTATTATAGCTCTCATATTTGAATAATCAGTTGAAGTGAAATATGAAATTAGTCCTTTCTTTTTCTTTTTAGTTTTTTCTTTCTTTTCCTTTTCTTTTTTCTCTGAAGATTCTTTAGATTCTTTTTCCTCCTTTTCCTTTTTTTCAGTCTTATCTATTTTTTTCTTCTTTTCTTTTTCTTTTCTATCCTTCTCTTTTCTTTTTACCTCTTTAGTTTCCGTTTTTTTTCTTTCTGTTTTCTCTTTACTTATATCTGTAACAGGAACAGGGAGTCTTTTTCTCCTCTCTTCAATTTCTTTTTTCAATATATCCTCTTTATATTGTTTCCCAGGTTTTATATCTAATTTTTCGAGTTTCCGATTTAGCCTTTCAATTCTCTCTAATCCTTCTTCTTTTCCTATCTCTCCTTTTTCAACACGATTGAGAATATCTCTCTTCTTCTTTTCAATTTTATCTCCCTTAGCTTTTTTTACTGACTTAACACTTCCTTTTTTAGATAACTTTTTAATTTCTTTTTCAAAATCTTTAAGCCATTTATCTATATCTTCCCATTTTTTTTCCGATTCTTTCTCTTTCTTTCTTTCTTTAGCTTTTTTAGGTTTTTTCTCTTTTCCCATTTCTTCTTTAGCTTTTTTCATACCCTCTTCTATTGCTTTTTTAACTTCTTCATCTCCTTTTTTATAAATATCTCTTAAAGCTAATTCTCCTCCTTTTTTCTTTTTTTCTTTAGATTCTTTTTTTTCAATAATCCCTAAATTTCTTTTTATATCTACAGGTGCTTTTTCTCGTAATAACCTCCTAATATGCCTAGCTGAATAATTTGTCCTTTTACTTAGATACTTAGAAGCTTGTGTTATGTTTTCTACTTTTCCTCCTTCTATTATCTCTCTAGCATACTGGAAAATTCGTTCCTGTCTCTTTCTGGCTTTCTTTGGATCTGTGCTTTTGCCCTCTTTTTTCCTTTTAAGTAATACTTTATCTCCACCTGTAAAAGGAAATTTTGAAACTTTTTGTTTCTTTTTCTTTTTTTTACTCATAATCAAACTCCTTATTCGACACCTAATTATTATTTAAACTTAGAAGTTTAATAAATGTTATGAAATTTAAAATAAAAAATTCTAAAGTGATGAGATAATACCCATAACAATGGCTATAACTATCACTATGAGTATTATCTTAAAAATATTATTGTCTCCGGAACCTCCGCCAGATACAACTACTTGAGAAGGTTCTTTCACTTTCTTAATTTTTTTCCTTTTTTGTTTT
>PULY01000053.1 GCA_003551125.1 Candidatus Iainarchaeum sp. | reverse complement strand
TTACTTCATTGAAATAATCCTTTAATTTTTCCACTTCGTAATCCATTACTGTAGAAGGGATAATTATTCTATTATCATTCATCGCTACGAATATTCCTATTAAATTGGAATTACAAATCGTGGTTTCAATTACTTCTGTTTCAAGAACATCCTTAATTTTTTCTTTATATTTTTGAGTCGCCGAAGGAGGAACTAACGTTACTTCATTATTTGTTTTTGAAAAAACACCTATCTCAGACGAGTTATAATAATTTAATCTTCCTATCATAATTGCACCGTTTTTACTGAGATTTTTGTCCTCTCAGTTGGTTTTTCTATTTCTCAGGGTATGCTTTTGCTTCCTCAGGAGTCATCTCTACCTTTACTTTGATTTTAGAAGGTGGTTTATTTCCTCTTTTCCATATTTCTTGATTCAAAGACCTTGAAATCTTTACTTCTCTTTTTAGATGTTTTCTCAGATGCTCTTTAATTATTTTTATTGCTTTTTTAGATCTTTTATTTATTGCTGTTTTCTTCACTTTTCTAAGAGGAACTGTGATATATCTTTCTTCAGTTGGAATTTCTTCTTCAGGTTCTTTCGAAGTTTCTTCGACTTCTTCTAAACCTGTTTCTTTGAGTTTTTCTTCAATTTCTTCTATTTCCGTTGTTTCTTCTATCTCTTCGGACTTATTCTTCTCTTCTTCTTGTTTTTTCTCTTCTTCTGATTCTTCAATTTCTTCTTTTTGTTTTTCTTCTAGTTTTTGATTTTCTTCTGGCATTTTTCACACCTTCCTTTTGTTTATTATTCGTTCTTATTTTTGTTTTTTCTTATTCTAGTGGATAGTTTATTTCTTCTCCAATTTCTTAATAAGGATCTTCTTCTTATTGGATGCCAATTTATGTCTTCAGTTTTCTGCATTACCCATATTGGAGGGGTTTGATTTGATTTTCTCGCGCTTGCGAGTCTTTTTTTGAGTTCTTGATCTTTGTTGCTTCCCATTTTTCTTCACCTATTTTCGTTTTTATCTTCTTTTTATATTTGTTTCTCTTTTATTTGAGCTTATCTGTTTTAGTAATTGTTTAAGTTTATCGTCATTTATTTTTCCTTGTGCTTGTCCCGATTTCCACACTTTTATCAATAGTAGTTCCACTTGTTCAGCTTTTTCAGGATCCGCGGCTCTTATCCTTCCAAGTCTTTCTCTTGCTTCTTTTGTCAGTGCTTGTTTAAGCATTTGTTTTTTTATAGCGTTTGCTTGTTTCTCTGCTTGTTCCTGTTTTTCTTCTCTTTGTTCTTGGAATTTTCTTTTTAACTTTTCTTTCTTTTCTTCTCTTATTTCAGAGATGTCTTTTGGCATCTCTATCATCTCTTGGTTTTTTGTTATTATTCGGATTTTAAATCTGCAACGGTTTTTTCAAGTAAAGATTGACCTTTTGAAGTGGTTTTTCTTCCAGATTCTGCTTTCTCTACGTATCCTGCTTCTTCCAATTGTTGTATGGCTGTTCTTATTATTTTTCCACTTGCTTTTCTGTGATGTTCTGGCGCCGCTCCAAAGTCTTTTTTTCCGCCGTACCATGTTCTCAGAGAACTTACTCCTGTTCCTGGATTTAATTGAAGTTTTCTGAATATTGATGCTGTTCTTTTGTACCACCAATCAGTTTCTGATGGTCTTCTTTCTGCATGTTGTCCTGTTTTAATGTGTTTTGCCCATTCCGGCTTTTCTATTTTTTCTTCTTGTTTTAGTTTTTCCGCTATTTCATTTATGAGTTTAGATGCTTTTACTTCTCGTATATTAACCATTTTATCACCTTTAATGCTTTTTCTAGGTTTCTCTGTTCTTTAGAGAATTCTAATTTCAAGGTATGTATGAATTTTTTGTGTGCTTCTTATTTATAACTCTTAATATTAATAAGGTGTGATTATTTACTATTCTTTTTTTTCTTCACTATAACCATAAGTTCTTTTTCCCTTACATTTTATGCATTTATAAACAATTCTATTGTTTTCAGAATCTATTCTTACTTTAACAGTGTTTCCAGGAACCCAATAAGACTTGCAAAGTGGACAAAATTTCTTTTTAAGTTCTTTAGAGATTTTTTTATTATGTTTCTTTGATATTTTATGAGCTAATTCTATGTAACGATTTGATCTATCCGGATGTTCTTCAAATTGTTCCTTTGCTTCTTCAAATAGTTTTTTTATTCTCTCTTCAGCCATTTTTTTGACCCATTTTGGTCTTGACAAAGTGAATCCTCCTGGAAATAATCTTTAATTGTTTCTTGTTCCCTTTAACTTTAATCTTATCTTAAAGAGAGCTTAAACAATACATTCTTTAAAATAAGAATGGTTGGAAAAGATTTATAAAAAAGAAATTTTTATTATAGTCGAAGAAAAATAAATAGGGAAACTAAAATGAGAGTAAAAAAAGTAAATTATCTAAAAGCGTTAGTTTTGGGCTCAATTGTTTCTATTCTGACAATATTTTACTTTCTATTTCTTTCAAGAACTTTTGAAACGAACGGATTTGTAATAATGAGCGGAGTTATATCATCGCCTCTTTTAGGAGGTTTTTTAGCTGGTTACATTCTTAAAGAGAAAGTTTGGGAAAGTTTAGGCATTGGTATTTTGATAGGGTTACTAAGTTCTGTAAGCTTTATAATATATACAGCTTTTCTTTCTATTTTAATTTTTGTATTGCCTCTAACAATAGTTCTAGGAGCTATATCATCTATAGGAGGAGGAAAGATAAGTCAAGGAGTAAGTAAAAAAGATTTTTATGATTATTCAAAGTCATTTGTTGTCGCGCTTATTATTTCTGTTCCTTTAGGGTATCCTCTGGGTCTGATCTTGTTTACACCGATGTTTGCTGGTTTATTAGCTGGATCTATGCTTAATCGAGGTGTTTGGAAAGGCTTAGGGATTGGTTTCTTAGCCTCTGGATCAAATATAGCGGTAACAATTATCCTTGTCAAGACTTTTGAGGCTCCAGGCCCAGCTTCAACAAGCATAGGTTTTTTTGGAGCTATTTCCCCTCTTCTTTTACTATCAGGAGTAATTGGAGGAGCCCTTGGAGCTTATATCGCTAGTAAGAAAAGATAAATTATCTATGAAATTCTAAAAGATAAATAAATTATTTTCTTCTATACTCCAACTTTTTTTTAAAAATAATCAATACCAAAGTAAATGTGAATGCAAATACAAATGAAAGAACAGGGTTTACTTCACCTTTTCCGTGAAGCATGAAGTTCCAAATGTAGTCCACTAAAGAATAGGATAAAAATACAGCAACGAAGTAAATTAAAAATAGTTTGAACCAAGACTCCATCTTTATATTCATTTCAAAGCACTTTCTAAATTTTTAGATTCTTTTTTTCAACAATAAGGACTTAGGAAAAATGAATGCGCCGACCGGGAGTTGAACCCGGGTCGTTGGCTTGGAAGGCCAATGTTTCCTAGTTCACCTGTGGCAAAACACTGAGCGAACTCTTAGCCACTGGACCACCGGCGCT
>PULY01000041.1 GCA_003551125.1 Candidatus Iainarchaeum sp. | reverse complement strand
CGTCTTACTCAGAAGAACCTGAAGAAGATTTATCTGAGGAAAATGAAACAACGGATTTTGAAGAATTTGATGAGAAATACAGTGATAAAGAAATTAATAGAGAATTAAGAATTATTTCACCGAGAGGAAAAGTTAACAGTTCCTTTAAGTTTGAAGCTAAAGTGGTCAATGATAATCATTGTTATGTTAAATTGAATAATAAATTATGGGATAAGCCTGATAGAGATGGGAAAATTATCTCAAAGGAATACAAAGATTTAAATTCAGGAAATCATATTATAGAAGTGCAATGCAACTATCTAGATGATTATAGACATTTCGAAGTTTTTTCAGGTAAAAATGAGAGTGAGATTAAAGAAAAGGAAATTTCCAAATTAACAGGGTCCTATATAAATAATTGGAAGGATGTTTCAACTGTTCCTTTTGTTTTAATAGCTGTGTTCTTAACATTATTCTTGTTTAAAAATAAGGCTTGGGTTAAAAGCCGTGTTCTCCAATCATAGGTACGAAAGCACAGGGTAGATTCAGATCTTTTTCTTTTATCTCTCCATTTATTTTTCTATATTTCATTAATCTTTGGTGAAATTTACTTCCTAAAGGAGCAATTATTATTCCTTTCTCTTTAAGTTGGTTTTTCCAGGTTTTTGGAACTCTTGGAATTCCACATGTTGATACTATTCTATCAAAAGGAGCTTTTTCAGGTATTCCCTTTGAACCATCTCCCTTGTAGATTTTTATGTTTTTGTATTGGTTTAGTTTTTCTTTTAACATTCTAAATAGTTTTTTATTTATCTCTATTGAATGTACTCCTCCTTTTTCAGCTATTTTTGCCATTATTGCTGCTTGGTAACCTGAACCTGTTCCTATTTCCATTATTTTAGAATTATTTTCTATTTCTAAGTTTTCTATCATTATAGCTACCATATGTGGTGCTGAAATAGTTTGGCTTTTCCCTATTGGGATTGGTTTATCGATGTAGCTGTATTCTTTTTTATTTTCTGGAATAAAATTAGATCTGTCTATTTCTAGAAAAGCTTTTTCAGTTTCTTCTTTTTTTATTATTTTTTCTTTTAGAAGCTTTTTTACCATTTCTTCATTAGTTTGAACCATTTTCTTTTCCTAAGAATTCTTTTATTTCTTTTATTTTTTCCTTTATTTCTTTTTCCTGGTTTTTATCTGTTTTGTCCATTTGTTCATCACATAAAGGACATTTAAAGCTGTATTCGTAGGCTACTTCAAATGGATGTTTTTCACAGCCGTTTTTACATTCGAAAAACACGTAGTTTTTCTCCATTTCCAGTTCTTTTTCCAGTTCTTCTAATTCTTCTTCATATCTTTTCTTAAGAAGTTCTTTTATCCTATCTCTTCTTAATGACCATGTATATGTGTACCAGTTTGATTTCTTTGCTTTTTCTTTATCGTATTTAATTATCCCTAAATAGTGAAGCCTGTTTAAAACTGATCTTATTTGATTTATGTCGTCTATATCCGTTTCGTTTTGTATTTCTTCATCTGTTTTACCTTCTTTATCCGCTCTGCTTCTATTTTCAAGTTTTTCCTCATTTTCTTTTGCTTGTTCTTCACTTATTTCTTTTTTTATTGCTTTTACTACTGAATATGCTTTTGGTCCTGCCTTTCTCTTTATAAATTCTTCCATTAATGAACTGTCCAGATTTATTTCCATAGAATTCTACCTTTTTTGTATTCATCGCTTTATTTATTTTTTCTCTACTATCTTTTCTGACCTGCTTGGCTTTATTTCTATTTCTCCATCTTCGAATTTAAAACCAAGTTCTTTTCCTTCGTAGTATCTATCTAATAATATTGCTAATGCGGACACTTCTGAGTGTGGTTGGTTCGTAACAGAAACGTTGTAATCTGAAAGTTCATATGCTTTCTTTGGGACTTTTTCTCCACCCACTATTACCAGACAATTCTTTATTTCCTTTATTTCTCTCTTTATATCTTGTATTTTTTCACCATACATAGTCAAATGAATTATTTTGTAAGATTTTTTCCGGTTCTCTTTAACTGTTTTTTCCCAATTATCAGAGTAATTTGTTTTAAATGACCCTCCAAATCTTTTAACAACATCTTTAACTGTTTTCATCAATTTATCGTCTTTTTCACCAGTTAAAATAAATTCATCGGCTCCAAGAGCTCTTGCTGTTAAGGCTACATGAGTAGAGATTCTTTTATCTCTTTCTCTTCTGTGTCCTAATCGAAGAACCTTTAACATCTCTATCATTTCAATTATTCTCTTCGTGGTTAAAATAACAGGGTAATTGAGAAGTAATTTTAGGCACTACGGAGATTATAATAAAACGGAAGAATATAAATTAATAAGGAATTAATAAAAAGAACAGCAAATAAAAAAGAATAGCGGGACAGTGATTGAATGAAGAGATTAACTAAGTTTATTATAAGTCTTGGAGCAGCTGCAATTATAGCGGCGATTGTGTTTATCCTGTTCACTTAAAAAGTAATGAGAAAATAATGGGCCGGTAGCTCAGTCTGGCAGAGCACCAGGCTTTTAAAAGACCATAGTCGTCTTGAAGATACCTGGTAGCCGCGGGTTCAAATCCCGTCCGGCCCGTTTCTACAGAATATACTATACTAATAAAAATAAAAAAGTAGTACATATTCACATGTTTGAATAGTGATTAAGGGAAGGTAGCTCAGCGGGAGAGCGCCGCCCTGAAGAAAATCCTAAGTTTATCACTTAGGTAAATTCGAAAGGCGGTTGTCCGGGGTTCAAATCCCCGTCTTCCCACTTATATATTTAAAAGAAAAGTAAAAAAGGATCTTATGGATTTAAAATCACTTAATAAGAGAAAAACAATTTTTTTAATAATTTTATCTCTAATTTTCCTATTATCTTTATTTCCTTTAGCAGAATCTAGAGGAAACCACTGCTTAGAGATAGAAAGTGTTGGAAGAACAGTTTCAGGTAATGAAGTTACAATTAGACCTTTAATTGTTAATGAATGCAGTGAATTCACAAGCGGTGTTGAATTAGTAGTAGGTTCAGAATCTAAAGGATACGAATCAACGAAGATAAGCTTAGATCCTTATGAAGATGAGGTTTATAGTTTTGAATTCATATTAAATCAAAAAGAAATGTTTAAAGTGTCATTGATATCATCTATAACGGATGAAGAGATACTTGAACCTCGTTATATAGAGCTGGAGCCGAGACCAACTTTAGAGAATGAAGATAAAAATGTATTAATTAGCTTCTTATTGAACAACATCACTATTATAATAGGGATAATTATAATAACAATAATAGGAGTAATCTTAATAACCCCTTTCATACATGACCCTAAAGATAGATTACCATTCAAAGGGGAAGTTACTCTTGAGGAATTGAAGGATTAAAAAGCGCCGGTGGTCCAGTGGCTAAGAGTTCGCTCAGTGTTTTGCCACAGGTGAACTAGGAAACATTGGCCTTCCAAGCCAACGACCCGGGTTCAACTCCCGGTCGGCGCATTCATTTTTCCT
>PULY01000036.1 GCA_003551125.1 Candidatus Iainarchaeum sp. | reverse complement strand
TTGGTTTACTTTTTGTATTGTTTCACAATGTACACATTGGAATACACCAAGTGTTATTTTTGGTTTTACTTCAGTTATTTTCTTAACTACTCCTTCGAAAGATATTAATCTGCTTATTTGATTTGAAGTTAGATCTCTTATGAAGTATGTATATTCTTCTGGAAGATTTATGAATCTTACGTATGGTTCAAATTTATGTTCTTCCATTCCTATGAATGGATCTTGTGCTATTAAAGCTCTTTCAAATTGATCTATTATATCGTATGGGTTTTTTATTAATGCTTCAGCTATTTCAGGGTCGTAAGCGTCTAGATCGAAGTAATCTATTTTCAATGATTTTTTTTCTGGATAATGAGTTGCTAATTCTTCCAGCTGATCCGAGTATTCTTCCTGTATAAATTCTTCTAAGGTTTCTTGATATCTTCCCGATATTGTTGTGGGTTTTGTTACCTCTGTTTCCTCAGTTTTAGTTTTTACTTCGGCTGGCATGTGCATCATTATTTTGTTTTTAATTTGTTTTTAAAAGTAATGTAACATTATTTTTCCAGATAATTTTATTGTTTTCAGAGTAATTAAAGTTTGCTGAATTAAATAATTATTTAAATAAAAAACTTTCTAAAATGGTTATTCGATTTTTCTTGAGCTAAAATAGCTCATAATCTTTTTCTAAGATCTTTATTTCTATTTTTTTACTTTTAGGAATATTAATAGGATCGCTATACCTACTAGAATAATTGGTATAATTCTTGTTTCTGGTAGGATTGTAGTTGATACCTTGATATCTGTGTATTCTTTGAATCTATTCATCTTATCATCTTGATCCTGGAATTTTACTTCTATCTCTAGTTCAGTTTCCCTGGATGCTTGTTCGGAGGCGTAAAAATTACAGGTTGTTTCAAAGGAATCTCTTGGATTCATATCGGTGTAAGTTCTGCTACAGTCTTCTTCAGTATGTATGAATGCTAGTTTCTCGAATTTTGGATTTATTTCCACATTTTTGAGTGTTTCTTCTCCTTTATTCGTTGTTTTTATGGTTAAACTGTTTTCTTCTTCCGGATCTACTCTTTCTTTTTCAAAACTTGTTTCTATCTTAAGAGGTATTTCCTTGATTCTAAGGTTTCTTGAGCTTAGTTTCATCGATCCTAAATTCCATGTCAGTTGTCCTTTAATTTAATGTTCTCCTATTGGTGTATTTTTACTCGTTCTTATTTCCAGGTCTTTATTCCATTTCCTACCTGGTTGAAGTTCACCTATTTTTATTTGTTCTTCTATTTTTATTTCCTTTGAATCTATGTTTATGTGTGTGTCTTCTAGAGTTTGGTCTCTTAAGTTTTCTATCTTTATTTCAAGTGTTGTTTCTTCTCCCTGGTATATTTCTTCTTCAGAGAGAGACATTTCTCCTATTATTGTGGATTGTCCCATTGTTATCGTTATTGAGATTATCAAGAGTAATGCTATTAGAAATTTTTTAACTCCACATCTCATCCATTTCACTCCCTTTTTCATCTTTTTTTTCGTCTTGTTCTATTAATTGGTCTTTGAATTTGTATAGTATTAATAGTATTAGTATTGCTGATAGTCCTCCTATAAGAAGCCAATTTGTTCCTTCTGTTTCTCTTACTTCGCATTCTCCCCATTTTCCGTCTTGTCTACATCTTTGTATTCCTGTTTCTCCATTTGTTGTACATTCTTGGGTTTCTCCAGGTTCACATTCTTGCTCATAGGTATCTATTATTTCCTGCATTTCATTCAGATTTCTTTCTATTCTACTATAATTATCTTTTACGTTAAGGCATTTCGATATGTTTATATCTTCTTCGCATTTTTCTAATCCTTCTTCTATTATGTTTATTGTTTCTTCCGATATTATGTAGAAGTCTTCTCCTTCCAGATATGGTCTCAATATGTCTTCTGTTTGTCCCCTTATTTTTTCCAATTCTTTGGAGTAATTTCCGAGTTGTTCCCTTATTTCTTCTTTCATTTTCTCCGTTTCTTCTTCGTCTAATCTTTCACCTAGCCTGTTTTGGAAGTTACTTATCCTTCTATCAGTATCTTCAAAGAAACTTTCAACTTCTTTTCTATTGTTTCTCACCGTTTTTTCTTCTTCTGTATAATCTGATTCTAATTTTGGGAGTAAATCACCTGTTATAAGTGTTATTGCGCTTTCTCCTATTTCTGCCTTTACTTCTTCTCTTCTTTCCGCTATTTCTATTACTAATTCATGTCTTTTATTGTCCACTTCCTCAGAGATCTCTATTAGCCTTAAGTGAGATTCAAATGTTTCCATTATCTTATCTTCAACTTCCAGGACATTTACAATTTCAGATACTCTATCTCGTATTATTGATTCTACTTCTCCACTTGTTACTCTAAGATCACTTGCTCTTGTTTCTCCCTCTTCTAGAGCTTCGATGAGCGGATTCATAGCTTCTAGAGTAATGTCCATTTCTGCATCATATATCTCTAGTTGTTCTCTTACGTCTTTGAAAATTGATCTTTTTTCACGTCCAAAGTCTTCCGCATTTTCAATATAATCTTCTATTTCATCCGTTCTTTGAAAGAAATGAGCTATATAATAAACTTTAATTACTGTTTCTTGATTTTCTATTGCTATATCTCCTGTTTCTGCTTCAAAGGGAACCGCTAACTCTAATTCTCCTGTTGCTATTCTTCTTATCCCTACTACATAGTGTTCTTTTTCATCAACTGTTATTTTATGCGAAGGTTCGTATTCTATATCTTCTCCAGATTCTAGATATCTCACGGTTTCTTCAGCTGCATCTCCCCATTCAAATGTTAATACAGGGGTTAGCAATAATGACAGAATAATCATTATTTTTAAAGTGGTATAGGTTTTATTCTGGAGTTTTATTTCAATCACCTTTATTTATGAAGTATTTTTGTACTTATAAAGATTTTTCATTCTTTCAGTATTTCTTTAATTTTTTCGTACGCTTCTTTTGATTTTTGTGTTTTTGGACCTCCTCCTTTTACTTCATTCTCATTTCCTCCTGCTGATCCTCCCATTATTTCTGCTGCTTTCTCCACTGGTTCTTTTATGTTTATTTTGGATTCTGGTCCTTTTTTTCCAAGTATCTTTCCTTTTGAAATTACGAATACATGGTTTTTTGGATTTTCTTTTATCCTTTTATCCGCTAGTTTTTGCATTAACTTCATATCTGCATTTTCCATGTATATTACTTCTTTATTTTTTTCTATGCTTTTTCCACCAACTATTTTTTCTCTTAATTCTTTTATCTTTTTTTCTTTTTGTTTCCATTCTTTCTGCATTTTCTTTACTTTCTCAGGTGCTTCTTCAGGTGTTGATTTTACTATTTTAGCTATTTCTTCTAATTTTTCTTCATATTCTTCTAATTTTTTTCTTACTTCTTCTCCCGCTATATATTCTATTCTAATCACCCCATCTTGTTTTTTTGACACGTTTGTAATTTTTATAGGTCCTACTTCACTTGTATTATTACAGTGTGTGCCGCCACATGCTTCTACATCCCAGTTTTTTATGTTAACTA
>PULY01000045.1 GCA_003551125.1 Candidatus Iainarchaeum sp. | reverse complement strand
TTTAAGGAGGTATGATTTGTTATGGCTAATTTGCCGAAGAGTAGGGAAAAAATAATAGAAGAAGCTGTTGATAGTATAGCGATGGATGCTGAAGATTTAGGTTATCAATATCTTTCTGAACTGTTAGAAGATTATTGGGATCCACGTATTAGTAGAGAATGGCATATTTGGCGTATGCGTGATACTATTTGCTACGTTAGAGATATTCCTGGCATAGGTAATCCTGATTGGGAAGATGTTTATGAAGAAGTAGCTCGTAGGGATGGAGTGCCCGTAGAGCAGGTTAGAAGAAACCTTGATCCTGATATATGGGATTTATGGGATATGGAATTTCAGCATTTAGTACGGGATCTTAAAATGGAAGGTATTATAGAATCTACTGAAAATATTGTGAGAGCAGGTCACATCGGTGATCGTTGGGGTATTGCTTTAGATCGAAGGGATAGGGAAGTTGAATTTGAAATTAAATATGATGATATTGAGGAAGCTATTGAAAAGGAATTAGATTGGTTGATAGATAGGTTATTTACCGAAGAAGATTTAGAAGAACTTTCTGAACTTGATTTTATGATAATACTTTTAACCGAGCTGGATGAGTTAATAATTCCCGATTACGAAGCAGCTTTTGAGTATCTTCAATTATCATATGAAACAATTGAGAAGCTACAAGAACTAGAAGATTGGATATATCAGACTTCTTCTGCGCTAGAAAGTGTGGATCGTTGGGTAGATATGATTCTTGCTAATGAATGGCATTTAGGTTAATAGTAAGGTTATTTTTAAAATATTTTTTTGTTTGTAGGATTGTAGAGAGGTGTTGCTAGTGGAAAGATATTTAAGAATGCTTCAGGAAAATTTGGACGATAGTGTAACTGCCGAAGAGTTGATAGATGCTTTGCTAAGGCATTATGAAGAATTTATAGATTTTACGAGAGAATGGTTATATGAACAACTTTCATTGTATGTAGGGAGAGAACGTGATTATTATGTAAATGATCCAGAGTTACTTGTAATTACACAGGATGGCGAATATGTGGGTTTGGATTCTAAATGGTATTTGGATTTTGTTAGTTACTTGCGGGACTTGTTATATGATGAGTTTTTGAAGGATATGCAAGCTCTTGGTAGAGAAGTAGAAAGGTTTATTAGATTAGATAGAAAAGGCACTTGGCGGGGTGTTTTTCATCGTAGTTCGGTAATAGCTCCCGTTGTTGCAGGGGGTACTCCTGAAGGCGGTGTTAGTTGTTATAGTATGATGCCACATGGTAAAGGTGAAGCATTGCATAACTTGGTTAGCTACTTTTTCAAGATAGGTAATCGCACAACTCCTGAAGAATATGCGGATATGCAAGTTACTGTTTTTGATGGTTTTAAGATAGGCGAAGGTAGTGATTACGAAGATATAGCATTACCAGTAGATACTATAGCAGAGTTGGATGCGGAACCTATTATGGAAGAAGTGCTTGAATTGTATGAGGATTATGAATTGATGGGTGATATTAGCAGGAATGAGTATTTGCAAGGGTTAGATGGCGTAGATTTTGGTGTTGCGGATACTGCTCCTTTAACTGAAGTTAATTAAAATCTTTTGGAGGTGTGTTGTTATGACTATTAGATTGCCTTTTGACAGGCAAGATCTTGTAGACCTAGTTACTGAGTATATGGTGGATGATATGTATTACGCTATAATAGAAGAGGATGCTATGGTATATGATACTTTAATGGAAATAGGAACCCGAGGATGGCAACCATATCGATCTAGAGACGTTAGAGACACTGTGTTTGTTAAAAATGTAAAAGGTCGTGGAATGCCTGACTGGGAAGATGTGTTTGAATTGGTAGCTAGTAAAGAGGGCATGGAATACGACGAAGTTAGGGACAATATGAGTGATGAACAATTATACAACTTATGGGAAGATGAGGCTAGATTTGCTATTGAAGATCAAGATGTTGTAGATGATAAAGAATTTGTAGTAGTAGGTCGTATGGGGGGATACTGGGGTGTTACTTCAGATGCAATAGACATATATCCAGATTCTCAAAAAGTTATGGCTTATGTAGAAATGAATATAGATAAATATATAGAAGATAATTATACACAAGAAGAAGTAGATAACATAGGGGAGTTAGAAAAAGATGATTTTGCTATAGCTTTAACTGACTATATGTTAGATGATTTGTCAGATGAAGAGTTGATAGATGTATCAGGTATAGATTTAACGCTTGAGTCAAAGGAAAAAATTCAAGAATTAGATAGATGGATTGAGGGCGTTATTGAAATGTTTGAAGATCCTGAGTATTGGGCTGATTTGATTATAATGAACGGATTGCACTTAGATTAGTTAAAATTTTGGAGGTGTTTTGTTATGGCTTTGAGGGGAGATTTAGAGAAATTTTCCGAGAAATGGGTTGAGATATTTGATTTTATAGTTGAAACAAAAAATAGTGTGCTTTTGCCTATGATGGATTATTATCAATATGAATTTGCTCCTGAGGTAAATTATATGATGGATTATTATGTTGATGAAGATCCAACTTATAATAAAGAGTTGTTAGAAGATTTTATTGATGATTTGTATGTTGTTGACAGGAAGATGAATAAAGTTCGTGACTTATATTCTGAAGTTATACGTATGTTAAATCAACTTGAGGATGATATGTGGGAATTAATGAGGAGTGAGGAATTTGGTGTGGCGACTCGTATGCGTGAAGAGTTCTATACGCATTGGCAAGGGGTTTTAAATGATTGTGAAAATAAATTGCAAGGTTTACATCAGTTAGTTGTGATTATAAAAGAAAGGCTAGGTTGGCATATAGCAGCTATGGATAAGGGAGAGCTTCCTTATGAGGAAGGCTATGAAAGTGCTTTGATAGATTTTATGACGGATCTTTATGGTGATAAGTATGATTCGTTTTTAGCGAGGGTAGATAGGTCTATAGAGAAGATTAATTGGTTACGTGAAGATTTTATGCCTGATCTTTTTTAGGCGTTTTAATTATATATCGATAGAGGAGGCGCTGTTCTTGAAGGGTTGGATTGATGAAGACTACACCAGAAAAGGGATTCTATCCTTTAGAACATCCGTATCACCTTATAGGTGTCAGTTATGCGGTTATGTTTATCTAGGTAGATCACGTCCAGATAAATGCCCTCATTGTGGAGCGGATGAAACTGAGCTAAGGAGTCCTGTGGATTATATGGAAATTAAGCCAGTCAGATTCCTTACCGATGTAGAGTATAGGGATTTGGTCGAAACTATGAGATTGGAAGCTGTAGGAGAAATGTTTTATAGAGAATGTGAGGATGTGTTTGAGGGTAAAGATACTTATTATGAATCAATATTTAGAAGGTTAGCTCGCCATGAAGATGAACATATTGATGTAGTCGAAGATGCTTTAGATATGGATAAAGATGATGTATTGGATGAGGTAGATGAGATAGAAGTTCCAGATACGGTAGGTGAAATTCTAGATATAGTAGTAGATTTAGAGATGGAAGCTATTATGAAATACACTAAATTCTTTAGAAGGACTGATAAAGAGAGGTTAAAGTATATTTATGAATGTTTGATAGATGTGGAGACTGAGCATAAACATTTAGCTGTATGGAATATAGGTGCGATTAGGTAGTT
>PULY01000058.1 GCA_003551125.1 Candidatus Iainarchaeum sp. | reverse complement strand
ATATAGATATAGCTAAGCTGGTTGGTGAATACATTCAAACTATTCAAGAGCTACAGGAAATGGATTTCCAAGTACCTGCAAACGCCGTTCTAGCTAGCTCAATACTGCTTAGAAAAAAGAGCTCTTCTTGGATAATAAAAGGAGAAGATGAAGAAAAGGAATTTAAATACTGGGAGGAAATACCCACTACTCCTGATCAGATACCTCCAGCTAGAGAAGAAATACTAGAACCAAAACCTAAAAGAAGAAAAACTCAGAGGAAAGTATCGGTCGATGAATTAATAGATGCTGTTGAAGATGTCATAGATAAAGAGAAAAAGAAAGCGAGAAAGAAAGTTAAAGAGAAAAAAGAAGTGGGGCAAGATATAGTTCCAAAACAGCTTTTAGAGATAGCTAGAAGAAATACAAAGGATTTTGAAGAAAAAACTAAGGAATTAGAAGATAAAATAATCCAAAAAATAGATGAAGAAAATTTAACTACTTTCACAGATTTAATAGATGGAAAAGAAGATTCTAGGAAAGTAGTAGATACTTTCATTCCATTATTACATCTTGCAGATAAAGGTAAGGTTTCTATATGGCAAGAAGAAGTATTTGGAGAGATATTTATACATTTCCCACAGAATTAAAGAAGTGATAGAATGAATGAAGGAATTAAAAAATCAGTTGAAATCAAGAAAACTATAGAAGCAGCATTATTCATGTCTCCTGAACCACTATCCATAGATAAATTGAAAAACATAGCTGCTACAGATTATTCGAAAACAATGAAAGCTCTTGAAGATTTAAAAGATGATTATAGTGACAGAGAAACCTCATTAAAGATAAGTAAAAAAGGAGATAGGTATGAACTGACTTTAAAAGATATCTACTTTGATCAGGTAGGTCACCTAGCTACAGGTCCTGATTTACAGAAAGCTGAACTGAGAACTCTCGGATTAATAGCGATGAGAGAACCTATGGAACAGAGCAAAATAGCTAAGATAATTGGTAATAAAGCTTACAGATACATTGGAAATTTGGAGAGAAGAGGGTTTGTTGAAACTACGAAGAAGAAACAGACTAAAGAAGTTAAAACTACCGAAAAATTTGAAAAGTACTTCGGTAAAAATCCCGATGAATTGAAAAGAGAGATAAAAGGATAAAACAGAGATAATTTTCACATTTGCTTTAAATTCTTTAAAAAATTGGTTCAAAATTAATTTACATTAATCTTCTTATCTTTACTGAAATACTTCACTGAATAATAATCTTGAACCCTTTCATTAACTTTGGATAATTTACGAGTATCATTTCTAACTAATTCCTCTAAAAATGATGTTTTATCATCTATATCGTTTTGTATTTCTTTAAGTGATTTTCCAGAGAGACTAGCTAACCTTTCAAGTTTTCTGCTTGGATTCTCAGTTCTTTCAATCTTATCCAGATCTTCATTATAGCTGAATAATTCGTTGAATGATACACCCATTTCCGATCTAGACACTTCAGTTATGCTAGAGACTCTTCTTTTTATGTTGCTTCCATGAACTATCTTTTTTTGAACGACTATTATATCTATAAGAGGAAGCATGTTTTTTGGAACATTCATGGGAGGATTAATCAATCTAGCAGTCAATTCGCTTGGTGAGTTAGCATGTAGAGTACCTATAGCTGAATGACCAACATTCATCGCATTGAATAAGGATCCAGCTTCTTTTCCTCTAACTTCACCTACTATTAATCTATCAGGACGCATTCTTAAAGCATTTTCAAGTAAATCATTCATAGTTATTGGTTCTCTAGATTTCATTGGAGGCACTGAAACCATTCTAACCAGGTTCTCTCTTCCAAAGAAATTTAATTCAAGAGTATCTTCTATACAAGTTATTCTTTCCTTTCTTGGAACAAAAGTCATTAAAGTATTCAAAGTAGTTGTTTTTCCTGCTCCTGTTCCTCCTATGATGAGAGTATTCATCGGATAATTACTTTCTCCCTCTATCATAGACCATAAAAAACCCGCTGCTTCGTAAGAAAATGTTCCATTGTCCAAAAGATCAATCATTGAAAAAGGTCTTTCCCTAAATTTACTTATGGTCATAGTTGGCCCTTTAGGTGTGGCTGGAGGTATAGTTGCATTTAATCTTGAACCATCGGGTAATCTAGCATCGAGGAATGGTTTTGATTTGTTTATATAATTGGATGATTTTTCAGCTGATTCGCCGATGAAATCAAGTATCTCATTTTCATCCATTTCTAAGTTTGTTTTACATCTTCCGTAATCACGATGAAATACAAATACGGGTTCATCCGCTCCATTAACTGCTATCTCTTCTAATTTATCATCATTCAATAATTTCTCGAATGTAGGGTTCTTCATTATGTATTTCTTTTCTGTTTTCTTTTGAACTATTTTCACTTCTTTTTCAGTCATTTAATCATCCTACATAAATAAATGCGCTTGGGAATAAATAAGTTTTGATTTTAATAAAAATTCTAAAATATCAGTAGAAGTGGGCCAGGCGAGATTCGAACTCACGACCTCCCCGTTATCAGCGGGGTGCTCTAACCAAGCTAAGCCACTGGCCCCTGCTCAAGATGAATTGATTGAGATATTAACGATTAACTATTTTTTTATTTTTGAGAGATATAAGTGTTTAGTTGTTCGAAAAATATCTCTATGTTCTTAGAAATGGAAACGTTTAAAAATAAAAGTGTTTTGATATTCTGTGTAAGAAACATTTAAATAAAATGTTTTGCAAAAAAGTTAATAGGTGATATTTATGGTTAGTAGAAAACTCAAACAAAAGATGAATGAAATAGCAGAAAAAAGGAAAAAAGGAGAAATAACGGCAAAGGAAAGAGAAAAAATGGAAAAGGAATTAAAGAAAAAAATTCAACAAGAAAAAGCTAAAAAAGAATACAAAGCAGATAAATTAGAAGGAGAATATTTAGTTAAGCAAAAAATTAAACAAGACTTAGAGAAAGGAGGAAAAGAAGCTCAAAAAAGAATCAGGCAACTAAAGAGAAGGCTGGAAGAAAAAGGAAAATTAGAAGAAGCTAAAGAAATTGAAATAAAAGCGAGAGAAGGTAAAACTGAGGAAATAGCTGATAAGTTAGTTGGAACAATTTCCAAAAAAGAAAAAAGAAAAATAGGAAAAAGACAGAGAGAAGGAGAGCAAGAGAAAGTAACGAAAGGAATGGAAATGTTCAATAAAGGAAGAAAACTAACTGATCGAGGAAGTAAAGAATATGTAAAAAGATTCCAAAATCAAATGAAACATCTTAAAGAGAAGGAAGCAAAAGGAGAGATCTCTACAAGAGAATACAACGAAAAAAGAGGAGAACTTGAAAGAAAAATACAAGAAGAGAGAAAGAAGAGGAAAGAACCAGTGAATAGGAAATCCCCAAAATGGGTCAAGAAACAAGAAAAAAGAATGAAAGAAGAGAAGGAAAGAAAGGAAAAAGAGAAAAAAAGAAAAGAGGAAAAACCAGGGTTTTTTCGTAGGATCAAAAAAAGAATCTTTGGATAAGACCCAAAAGAAGTCTAAAGGAAAACAAAAAAGGAAAAAAATTAAGAAAGTGAAAGAACCTTCTCAAGTAGTTGTATCTGGCGGAGGTTCCGGAGACAATAATATTTTTAAGATAATACTCATAGTGATAGTTATAGCCATT
>PULY01000024.1 GCA_003551125.1 Candidatus Iainarchaeum sp. | reverse complement strand
TCGATTCTTTGTTATTGATCTTTTTGATAGCGTACAGCTTTTTATTTTGCCCTAGTTTGCGTCTAGTCGTTCGGTATTTTTTACGCATAAAACCAGCTTCTCTGCCATTATAGAATTGACGATTTATCTCGTTTCCATCTTCATCTTTGATGCTTGCTACTGCTAATTGCTTGATTCCTATGTCGATTCCCATGACATTATTTCCCGTTGGTTTATCTGAACCAGTAGAGACTGTTACTGCTACACACCATTACTACAACTAGTACTATTATAACAGATGCGATTTTATGATTTTTAATCCAATTTATCACTATTGATCACCATCCTCTCTACTCAAGTGTAATTATCTTTTAACACTCTCTATACCACCCATACTAATATCATGAATGATATTCATTATATCATCAACAGTGTATATCGAAGAAGTTATAATCTCACCAGTATAAGCATCAACCATCTTTGCAGGTTCTCTTTTATGACGAAGTTCTACCCTCTCTTCTCCTTCACCTCTCTGAAATCTTCGTACGTTGATCAGTAATACATCCCTAGACTTATCTTCGTATGAATGACCTTTCTCGTCTAATAGCTCTTTCACTAAATCCATCATCGTATCATCTGCTGTTTCTTGTAACTTAGATTCTGCAATAATTTGCAAATTACCGTACTGTTTTTTCATCTCAATGAACACCTCCCCTCAAATATTATTACATACGATAATATATTTCTTCATATATCTATATTATCGACGATTAGATATAATACCTGCAACAAAAACCTTCAAGCAAGCATTACATACAAAAATATAATACACATCAAATTATTTATATTTCTCCACTAGTATAAACGATTTTATACCCCAAAACTCTCATAAAAATTTAAAATTTTTATAAAAAATTTTCTATATAAACATCTAAAATTTATATACCATAACAAATTATCCTGTTAATTCAACAATTACGTACGCTTCAATAACTAATTAATCCGAAACGCTACGGGTCCGCCTAATTCCACAGTTTCCATATCATAAGGAGCTAAGAAATGAGCAATACCATCAGACAATACAGCAGCCCTAGCTGCATCACGAGCATCAATACGAATAAAAGGTTGTTCAAACAGCTCTTCTTCTGTATAAGCTCCTAACTCATGCACAAAATAATCTACTGGGTCATCTAACAACCGATTTTCCACATATTCTCTATAAACATACTCATACAATTCTCTAATCTCATTCAAAAGTTCTTCTGCCTCACCATTTTCTTCGCCTTCTTCTTCCATCTCATCTATATACAATTCATAATCCCTAATTAAACCACGTAATTCACGATTACTATAGATTTGCTCTACAAAATCTTTAGCTCTATCTACAACTTCATCATCATCTAAATCACCTATAATAGCATCTGCTTCATCTATAGCAATCATACGAGCATCAGCAGGCATTACCTCCATATAATGCCTTAAAAAATCAGGATCAAACATCTCAGGCTCCATACCAATCAACTCTTCTAAATACTCTATAGCACCCTGCTCTGCCACCTCAATATCCTGAAAAACATCATACTCCTCTTGATTAAGCTCTACTTGGTAAGCACTACCTGGACGTATAAAATAAGTTTCCGAAATATCTTGAACAGTTACAGATTCACCGTCCTCAGCACCAAAATCTTCACCAATCCCTACATGATTATATAATTCCTCAATAGCTTTTACCATCCACTCTGGTAAATCTTCCTTCATTTCTCTTACTTCGTCACTATCATAAGTTACACGAGACAATATAAACACCTCCTAAATTAATCTGTATAACTCTTTACAATTCTAACGCTACAGCCCCACTTCTTAATTCTGTTACCAATTCCCCAAAGTGTTCTAAATAATGTTCTACTCCATCGGACATTACAGCATCTTCTGCAGCATCCTCTGCATCAATACCAATAAAATGTTGCATGAAAAGTTCTTCTTTCGAATAAACCCCTAACTCATCAACAAAATATCCCACAGGATCTTTTAACAATCTTTCTTCCACATATTCTGAATAAGCAAGCCCAAACAAATCCTGAATTTCTTCTGCTTTAGATTCCATTTCTTCTTCCAGCTCCCTAATCCTATCTTCATCATCCTCATCCCTATACTGAGCATCTAATTTATCATACTCATCAATCAAATTACTTAACTCGCTTTCATGAGGACTATCATGATCCCTAATAAATATCTCTGCCATCTCTACAGCCTCTTCAAGACCCATTTCATGTACGTATCTATCAGCCTCTTCTGAACCAATTATACGAGCATCAGTTGGAGTTACATACATATGACGCTGTAAAAACTCAGGTCTAAATATTTCAGGTTCTTCCTCAATCATACGCTTCAAATAATTTATAGCAACTTTCTCTGCCACGTCAAAATCCTTAAAAACATCATACTCATAGCTGGCAATCTCTAACCAATAAGCTTCGCCAGAACCAACTTCATACTTCTGATGGGCTTCTTCAACCGAAACAAGTTCACCTTCATCATCTTCTTCATCACCTAAAATTTCGCCCGTATGTTCATGGTATAACTCCTCTATAGCTTCTACAAACCATTCTGGAAATTCTTCTCGCATTTCTTCTACTTCATCACTATCATAAGTTACATAAGACAATACAAACACCTCCTAAAGATATAATCCATACCTACCAAATTCATAATAATAATCACTACATTATTTCAAAACTACCAAAATCTAAAACACTATTAACTATTATTGCATTCTTGTATTCGTTTTCATTCCAGCTATATTCTGCAAGCTTCAAAACAGTAGCGACATCGGCAACATCATAATCATCTTCTTTAAGCAAAAGAGTAATTTCAAGATCAAGAGCCATATGAGACTCCCTCTCATCAAAAACATAAATATCTTCAACTTCTGCTGGAAGATGAGCCCACTCAATAAGTTCGTCCTCAAAATGACTTAAAACAACAGCAGGATCAATCGACTTGGACGCAAAAACACCTCCTAATACAACAAATTAAATTTATTTTACAACTCCTCCTGCAATATCACCCACAACAAAATCAGGATCTTCTACATACTTCTTGTTTAGCAGAACAAACTTACTTCCACCTTTCTTAATAGTAATCATATAAGGAGGCATAGGAGGATCATTACGATCCACATCTACCGTATACCCTAGCCTTTTAAACTCATCCGTATCAATATCAGTTAATTTCCCTGCCCTATCCACTACGTTCTTAATTTCTTCAATATCCTCAGAAGTAAATCTTTCATGGATAGCACTATCATATAATTTTCGCATTATAACAACCCCCTATACCCCTATATTAACATAAACTATAACAACCACATTTACATGATATCAACCAAACTAGTAACAACATAAACATCAAAAGTAGCCCTACTATTCCAATCAAATGCAATGCTTAAAATAGCATCAGCTAACTCCTTCAAAGAAATATTATAGTCTAATATAATCTCTATAGTATATTGTTTCGACACAATACCACCTTTTATTTCATCAATCACATCGATAAATTCTACATCTGCTTTAAAATCAGTCCGATTATACATATTCATTTCAATATGTTCTACTATATCTTCTACTTCGGTCTCAGCAGACTGTACCTCAATCGTCATCCTAAATATATACGCTGACATTTACAAAACCTCCCTTACTAAAAATTAATATTCTACGCTCAAAACAATAAATGCTTCTTCAGGGTTATCAATATTCCACTCTTCTGCTAAAAACTTCATAAAGCCTCTCACTTCTTCCAATTCTAATTGCGGTTCAACAATAAACTCTAAAGTATATACGTAGTGATTATCCCTATGCCTACCGTCTCCTAACGCAACATGCTCTACACGTACATCAAACACAGAAG
>PULY01000011.1 GCA_003551125.1 Candidatus Iainarchaeum sp. | reverse complement strand
CAGCGTTGATAATTTCAAGGCTGAATTGATCGCATGTGACTCCGAAGTCCACGCTCACCGCACTGCCAGATGCATGGACGATTTCAAGGTTTTTCAGGAAGAGTGTCAGGGCGGAGGTGGAACCGACTTCGTACCGGTCTTCGAAGAGTTAGATGGTCAGAACATGGATTGTTTGGTATATCTGACGGATGGTATGGGCAGTTACCCGGAAAAGAAGCCGAGGTACGACGTCGTGTGGGTTCTGAACAGAGAACCGCCGGAACGGTACGAAGTGCCTTTCGGGAGGAAAGTGGTTATGGGAAGATGAATTAAAACAATTTAAAATTCAATTTAAATACTTTCCTTTTGCAAAAATGAGATATGATCCTGATAATCATAATTGGATAGGAAGAGGAATACTTGATATTACGAAAGGGAGATGGGTTAAGGAATTTGATTATTTTCAATATCACCATCTAATATATACTAAACGATTAAGAGAACTATATGATGAGTACGATTAAATAATTGGAAAAGTAGAAGATATTACTTAGTAAGGTTTTCATTCACAAACATAATTATTACGGGTAAATATGTGGTTAATACTAGAATTAATAACAAGTTTTAGAATATATGGGCCCATTTAGAATTTGACTGTTTGATTCAACATAGGCAGTTCTATGTCTATATCCAAATCACTCATGTATCTTTTGAAGAGGTCAGGTCTTTCGTTATGAATTGGTATAACTCTATCGGGATCTATCGTCTTGATGGCTTTTTTAAGTTCATGTGGCAATACATGACCTGACACGTGGATCTGATATTGAGGGAGACCATAGTGTTCGCACCAGTTCAATAATTTTTCATATTGAATTTCCCCTTCCTCATCAAAAGGTTCCGACTGTGAAAGGATAAATATGCTATCAGAAACCGGTTCAACATCCATCAATTCGTTCATATCATAATAAGAAGCTACTAAAACAACATCTTCCTGTATCGGGTTGATTTCTTTTCCATTCAACACTTCAACTTCATCTATTAATCGTCTTTCCCATTCAGATATCCTAGATTTTTCCTTGCCAAAAACCAATACGTCTTCATCGTTTATATCAAATATATCTATTTTAGGCTCATCTCTAAGAGATCTTAAAAGGTAGGCTTGCTTACTAGATACCGCTATTTTTCTATCATTTTTTATAGCAGCCTGATAGACTGATTTGAGTCTTTCAATATCTCTCAAAGAGAAACTAACGACAACCAACCCTGTAGTCTTTGAAATCAATCTTTCCATTTTTCCTTCAACCTCAATTTCTGATGAGATCTGCCCGCCCACTATATTGGTAGCTTCTGTTATTAGTAAATCGACATCAGTTTTAGAAGCTTTTTCAAGGAATTCTTCACTTTTTTTTGACTCTAACCCCTGCACCCTAAAATCACCGGTATATACAAGGGTTTTTGAACCTATTCGTATTATAAAGCCGTATGCTCCAGGAACAGAATGGTTTACGTTAACTGGTTCTATATGTATATCCCCAATAGTCTTTCGGCTTCCAGATGTAAATGTTCTGAAATCTTTGTATTCTTTATCTATATTTTTAGTTAAATGAGCCAGGTAATAATCTTTTGATGGACCAGCCGAAGAGGATTGTTCATAATTCACGATAACTGTTTTAGTATCTTCACCGCAGTATATCGGTATCCTATTATCAAGATAACAAGTATAACCCCAGTGATCAAGGTGAGGATGACTCACGATGACGCCATCTACATTCGGTTCCAAATCATCTTTGTATATCCCTTCTATTTTAGGTAGAAGTCCTAAATTCAAAAGCTGATCTTCATTTCGGGGGCTCAGATATGGTTCTTTGTAAAAGAACTTCTCTTTCCCAAAACTTTTTCCAAAATCCAAGAAAACTTTAGTTTCTGGACTTTTTAATAAAATTTTATTTCCACCGATCTCACCTACTCCTCCATAGAATGTTATCTCATTCATCGATATCACTTTCCGAATTTAGATATATCTCTCCTGTTCTGGTAAGTCTTACCTTAACTCTAACCGTTTTAGGATCTCTTTCTATTAGATTCATCTTTTCTAGTTTTGCCATCCTGTACTGTAAGCTAGACCTCTTGATTTCCAAGTTTTCTTCCTGTTCTAACCCCTCTATGATCTCTTTGATAGCTTCTACACCATTTTTTCTAGCTAGTACTTCCATTACCTTTTTATCGGTATCTGATATACCTTGAATTGGAAAAACAGGAATCTCTATATACTCTTTAACTCCCATGCCCGAACCTTTTTGTAAAAATCTTTTTCCGAGTTCTTCCATATCTTCTATCTTGTTTTCCTTTTTTTTACTATCATTGAATAGTCCAAGATCTGTTATCATATTTGGGAGTACATAATCCTCAGGTGCTCCATAGAATATCTTTACTTTACTTTTATCTGGTGTAAAAAATGCAGCAGCAATCATACCCACTAGGGCAAGTTTTGGAGCAGAAGAGATGTTAAGGTAAACTTTTTTACCTTGATTAGTGTATTTACGGATCAATTTTAAGGTCTTTTGAAAGACCTTGTCAAAATCGTAAATATCAGTGTTTACAACTTCAATAGGTATCGGAATGTCGTGTATTTTGTCCACGAAGTGTTTGGTTATTTTATCTGCACCGAAATACTCCTCAGAAGTATCAGCCTGTAAAATAATAAGTTTCTCCACTGGATACTCTGTCATTATAGGTACTATGATCCTATCATATTCAAATCCAGCAGCTGCTATATGTATACCTTTAGTATTATCGCTCATATATTACGTTAATAACAATTATTAGTTAAATAATTTTTGTATGTTACGAAAATAATCGTAAAGTATATATATCGACGTTTCATATTGTTTAGTAACGTTACTAAATTATCCGTAACTTATAAGAGATGAATAAGATGGTATATGTAACAAACCAATTCGAAATCAAAAACATACCCGATACCGTTGAAGTATTTGGAGCTCATGTTGAAAAGGCAGAGAAGAAGGGTAGACGTGAGTATTTCAAAATAATTAATGGACTAATTAAGAGGCTAAATGACCAAGGTGTTGGAGCGGGGAAGGCTAAAAAGAATTGGAGGGAAAAAGGGTGGGATATATTGATACCTAAGCAGAATACCGATAACTTAAAAGATTTTTTCGGCGAAATTAAACTTGATAAAAATTTAGAGATAAGTTGTGATACAGAATACGGTTTAAAACAGGTAGAAGAATTGATCAAACCTGCTATAAATTCAAAATTAAGAGAAGATTTTCTAGATATCGCCTTCAAACATGTATCAAAAAATGAAATACTTAATAAGGATGAAGCAAAAACAGCTTTTAAAGTAAGAACGTCTATTATTCCAGAATCCAACATTATCACCGTGAAGGTAGATAAAACACATAAAATGATGTACCCATTCAAGGACCAACATCTCAAAGGTATAGAAAATGGTGATGAAATTGATTGTAGAGTTATACCATATTGGAGTAAAGGTAAGATAGTTTCTATAACCGATAAGGTTGCGAAAGAATGTATGCCAGATTCTGAAAGAACCTATGTTGACTATTGGAGGCATGCCTATGGTTTATTTGTGGATCCTGATGATAAAATATTAGAGGTCAGGTTCGATGAGGGTAAATCTTTCCAATATCCACGTTCAACTATATTCAGAGAATTCACATGGGATATGAGAAAGAACAGAAAACTTTCATCTTCACCTCATAAAAGACTAAATGCTTCAATTAATTTCGTGAAAAATCAACTTAAGAATATAGATTTGGGTCCCTTAAATCTATCTATAGATTCAAAACCATTAACCATTGATGATTTACATTGGGGTGTTGAAAGGTATGAAGATTCTAGAAAGATAAAGGTCAGATTGATCGACGAAGAAAAAAAATCAAAAACTTGTGGTGTATCTAATGTAAAACATTCATTGTCAAAAGGAAACATACCGGTGAACGGTAAGAAAGAACTAAAATTGATCATATTCGTACCTGAAGGTTTCAAGTTCACAGATAAATTCATAGAGATGGTCCAAAGACAATACAAAAAACTT
>PULY01000023.1 GCA_003551125.1 Candidatus Iainarchaeum sp. | reverse complement strand
GGCACGATATCGTGCTGTTTTAGATATCGGTCGTAATCCGCCCGGTTCTCGATGGGTTTCTCGAACCCGGCAGCGACCGCCTCTTCGTCCTGCAAACACCCCCTCACATGTTCATCCAGCCATTTTGGCTCTGTGCTCTGGAACCCGCCATGGCCAAGAACAATGATTCGTTTCAAAGGCCCGCCACACACCTCGCATTTGAGGTTATCCCGCGGCTCTGCGACTTTCATGACCTTCTCGGCCCGTGCGTAGCAACTGATACATTGGAAATCAAAAAGTGGCATTGTTTACGGCCTCTTCACTTTCAGTTTTATCCCGTGCTCATCAAGAAAGCTTAGAATCTCATTCGCCGTCTTTCTCCCAAGCCTTGGAACTTTTCGAATGTCCAAATACGACCACTCCATTAAATCCTTAACCGTTAATATACCCGCTTGGGTCAGCTTGTTCCTGGCCCTGGTAGAAAGCGGCAAATTGTTAATTTCCTCATAAAGAAAAGGCGACTCCTCCTGGCCAGCACCCTCCTCTGGTTGCTCGGGGCCCTCCTCGGACCTTGCCTTGTTTGCTCCCCCGATAACAGCCAATAGGATATCCACGGTCTTGGACAGGTCGCGGACTAAACCCTTTAATTCAAGGATGTCCTTGTCTCTTTTTCTGTTCGCGATTTCAGCCGCGGTCAACCTCTGGCCCCAAGCATCAAGAGCCTTGTTCCCTTTTATAATAGTGTTGTTGGCCTCTCTTACATACTGCCCAGCGGACTCGACATACTCAAGCCCCTCTTTGGCAAAATCAAACAGCGCGACGTCTACAATTCCTTTCTCCACGACAGCGTCTTTGATTTTTTCAGCCAAAGCATCGATATATTCCTTGTCTGAAAATATCCGCTCTGCGATTCCAACTCCAATGTCTTTCGCTTTTACCGGTGTTGCCACCATTCTACACCCCCGCCCCTACTTCTTGCCCCGCTTCCTGGGACTCGGTTATCTCCGGTCTTTGCTGCCCTTCGCCTGCCTGCCTGCCCTTTGCCGACTCTCCCCGGTTGCCCGGTCCGCCCTGGTCCTGCATCAACCATTGCTGCAACATCTGAGCATCTTCTTCCGGCATGCCGGCCTGGATCAAAACTTGTATTGCCTGGCCCAGCTGCCCCTCGCCAACACGCTCAAGGATTTCCTGAGCTCTCGGGAACTCAATGGCTTCAAGGTATGCCTGCCTGTCGATGGCACCCAACTGATACGCCTTCTCCGCGTCGGCTCGTAGTTGCAAGCTGGTCCTTGGCATGGTAGATCCGGACTCAACCACAAAATTGAACTCCCGGTTGACCAGGTCCGTCCCGCGGAAGGCGCCAAACTCACCGGCGACCTCCACTGTCTCGGTCCAGATCGAAAAGTTCTGCAGCATGCTGACATACGCCTGGCCGCGAAACTCGATCAGTTCATCGACGGCCGATATCTTCTTCTGTATCAAGACGGCGTTTCTCTCCTGCAGCGCCATGATGGCCGCTGCCGCAATGACGCCCGACGGCGCCTCGCCACGATCAGCGTCCTCAATCTGATAAATGCGGTCGTATAGCTTGGTAAACATGTCGAAAAAATGGAACATCTGCGCCGGCATGTTCGGGATCTGCACAAACCGTATTGCCTGCGCCGTCGTTGAGTTGTTCGGCTCCAGCACCAGGTTGGGCTTCGCGTTGATAGCTGACTTGGGAATTCCACAGTCCTGCGGTATGATTAGTGGCGGGAACATTACCCGGTTAGCCCACCCAAACATCCGGCTGAACACTTGATCGATCTTGAGGTTTAGGTCGCCCACCTGCTCGGCAGCGGAAAAGCCCCATATCGTTGTTGGATCCTCGTAGCTCGTGCCGATCTGGAAGGGAAACCGCCAGAATAGAAACGTGTGCGCTGTAAATTCTGAAGGTATATTCGGGTTAATGTTCGGGTTTGGCATGTCGCCCAAGAGCATGTGGCCGTTGTTGGTCACGGTAATGACCCGGACGCCACCCGGATACCTCATCTGCTCTATTTCCCGCATGATCGGCGTGCCAGTTTCCTCGTCAACCCCGATGACCTCTTCAGTTTTTTCCATCGAGTAGTCGCGCACCCACATCTCAACAACCAATGCCCGGCGCTCCCTGAAGTTCTGCTGGCTCACGTCGTGATGAATGATTGACGCCCGGTTTTCGTAGTACTGCCCGACATGCTGAGCGCTGGACCTCATTGCCGCCGGCCGGTCTTCTTCTCTGTTCTCGCCCAAAAGCGAGTACACATCGGATGGCAGCACACCGTCAACCTCGTATACCTCTTCCAAAACATCGATGTTTTCCGGGTAGGCATGGCACACAAACGGTGCGTCCATGCTGATATCGTCGTAATAGCCGGGCGCCGGAAAAAAGGCGAACGGGTCGATAACCGCCACGTCAGCCCGCTTCCGCTCCTTGTTCCAGAACGGCTTTTCAATTGTGATGCCGTAAATTTCCATTTGCAGCGTGGTCGTGGACAGCTTGCGCTTTTGCCGAGTATCCTTCCACCACTTGTTGCCGGCTGCTGTCAGCTTGCGGTCGTCCTGGAAAGCGTCCTCACCGTCCAGGCTTACGACTTCAAACTGCGGGTTCCTGGCCGTGATGTTGGCCTTGGTCCGCTCGACGTTGGCGAAAAAGAGATTCAGCTCGACAACATTACTGGCATTGCGCAACCGCTGCAGCGTATGCGTGCCTCGGTAAAGCTGATAGTTGGTTGCCCAGCGCTCAGGAAGTCCCAGCCGGTCCCGTTCTTCTTTGGCCAGCTCAAACATCTGCCAGGCCCAGGCCGCCACATCCTCATCCCCTTCCGGCGGAGGATTGGCGATAGACCACTTCGAGTCTGGTTGCGGCGCTGTTGCCAGTGAGCCCGGGTTTCTCATTAAGCTCCCCTCGTCTGCAATGTCAAATCAGTCTGCACATACGGCGCCCCGCACTGCGGGCACTCCATATTGCCGGCACCATCTCCCGGCGGCGGCGAATACCAATCATCCCAGCCCCTGGAGCGATACGGTTCTTTTAGTCGGCACATTGACGTATTGGGAACCCGCTCCGGATCGTAATGCTTGGTTGTCTCGTAATAGACGCCCCTGCACTGCCCGCAAACCACATCCAAAACTCCCGGCGTATCCTTGGCCGGTGCCTTAGACTTTGCCGGCGCCCTCTTCCGCTTCTGCGGATGCTGTTGTTTCTTTTCCGCCATCAGGCGCTCCTTGTTTTGGCGGCACAGGCGGCGACCACGGCCTGGTGGCCCCATGATGCCGACCATGCCCGCCGCCCGTGCTGCCAGTCCCCCCGAATATACTCTCCCCTGGATCGAAAGAGTCTTTGAATCGATTCATATGCTTTGCCAGCTCCGGTGGCATTTCCTGCTCCATGCTCACGTCCCGCTCTTCCGTGCCGTCCTCGATGTTGTACGCGTTGCCCCTGTTACGGCTTAGCAGGCTGCCGGCCTGCCCGGATGCTCGGAATACCAGGTGGCCGCCTACAATGACGCCAGAAATTGTTGATGCCCAGCCGAACGCCAGCAATGCGATTACCGTCACGAAATCCATCTACCCCCCATACCCGTCATTGATGTTGTAAGCCCCGGAGTTTGCCGCACCCGCGTTCAAAACCACTTCCCAGTCAGCTTCCGCTTGTGTTTTCGGCCGCTGCGCCTCATCAATCGCCAAATGACTTGAGAACGTGCAGCTCAAAGCGTCTGCAATATCCGGGGATGCCAGGCCGCGCTTCTTCATGTCTTCTTTCTTTTCGAGCTGGATCCTGAACTTGGGGTCGTATGAGTATTCCGGGCCTATCAGATCATCGAAAAGCTCCTGGTCCCCCGCGGGGATAGAGCCGCCCACCTTGAGCCAGTCAAGCATGTGCCCCCATATCTCGGCCCGCCGGTTGTAATACTTCTTTGGATCCGTGGCCGCCCACCCGCCGTTAACCTCGAAGAGAATCGGGCCATACCCGAGCTGCCGCAGCCTGTCAACAACGCCGGCGCCAATGCCGACCACGTCCACGTTAACCGCCCTGGGTGAATACTCCCGGATAGCCTCGACAACGAAATTCGCAAGTTGCATCGTGTCCATCTTGAGAAAGCGCCTGATCTCATGCGTGTGCAAGCCCTGCCGGATGTAGATGACGCTCTTGTCATCGCCGTACCGGGCCACATCCACACCGATAACTACCGGCGCCCAATTCCATACAGCCTCGTTGGG
>PULY01000052.1 GCA_003551125.1 Candidatus Iainarchaeum sp. | reverse complement strand
CCAGCTCAGCCTGCGTCGCGGATATCTTCCCGTCTATAGCGTCGATTTCTTGCTGTATTTTCTTTTTTGCCGCTTTGCCCTGGGCCTTTTGCTTTCTGGCCACAGCGTTGTTGCGCAATGCCTGAAGGTTGCTGGCCCGCTTTTCCAGTTGCCCAAGGGGCAGCTCGCCCGGCAAGGCATCGGCCGCCGGTTCTGCCGCTACCGGTTCTGCAGGGGGTGGTTCTGCTACCGGCGCTGCGGGCTCCATTGTTGGTTGCTGTTCCACCGGAGTTGTCTGCTCCGGGAGCTTGTCGGCAACGCCCCGGCGCTTCGCCTCATCATACAACTTGTCGTTAACGACATTGGCACGCTCCAGAAATGACGGGTCTTCTGCCCCCTGCCGGGCAGCATCATTGGCCTGGATTGCTTCAAACAGCTCCTCATCCGACAGTGTTGCAATCGCCCTGTCGGTCATGTCCTGCTCTTTTGTTTTCGGGCCCTTCCGGTCCAGCAGCCGCCGGTTGGCCAGGATAGCAGATATTTCAATCGCCTCGTCTCCGGTAAGCGAACCGTCCGCAACCTTGGCGTCCAGCTCGGCCAGGCGCTCGGCATTTTTGTCCGCTCCCCGGTCAAAGACTTTCTTGGTTGTTTTTTCAATTTCGTTTAAAGCTTTGTTAAGCGGCCGGTTTTTACCGGTCTGTGTTTTTAAATATTCAAGCAGTCCTTGTTGCTGCTCGGTAAGCGCCGTTGCAGCGCCCAGGTGGCCGGTGACGATTTCCCGAAGGGCCGTGCGCTCACCCTCGCTATATGCCTCTTCTGCATCAGTGATGAAAGCATCAATCATGGTGTCCAGGTTGCCGGATGCTCGCCCGGCGCCGCCCATGCCACCCATCCCAAAGCCCATCAGCCCGCCGGCCGCACCAGCGTTTAAAATACGCTCCCACTTCTCGTCCTGCGTCAGGCGCTCCCCAAAAACCGATTCTTCCCCGGCGATGACAAAAGATTCGGCAATAGCCTCTGCTGTGGCCTCTGCCGGCGTGCTCAACCCGGCGCCAAGCAGGGCTTGCTTCATACGACCGGCGACGAAATTTTTCCCCAGGTGCCCGGTAACTGCTGCCAGCGCACCCATCGGCACGACAATAGACACGGCTGACGCGGGGATCGCATACAACTGCGCCGCCTTCTTGGCGTCTTCATGCTCCGCGCCGTCCCGGGTCATGTCGGAATACATCGACCCACCGTAAAGCATATGGCCGACAGAAAAACTTCCTATTGTAGATCCTGCCGCCTTGCTGAGAGTCAACCCCTTTGCCGCACCCTTAACAGCACCGGCAATGCCGCCGGCCGCCGCTCCCTTTGGCCCGGCAAGCGCCCCGATTTTTGCACCCGCCGCACCACCAGCCAGGCCACCCGCCATGATCGAGCCGACTATCGGCCCCAGCGTTCCGGCCGTGCCAGCAGCCCACCTGGCAAAATCACCCGCCGAACGGATCTGCGTAAACTCCATCATTGTAGGCGATTCTGCGTGCGTCTTTTCCTGAAGCTCATGGATCCGCTCAAGCCTCGCCTCGCGTTTTTCCGGGTCATCCGTCATCATCGCCCGGGTGCCGTGATACCCCTCCTGCACTCCGCGAACACCCATCTTTAGCCCGCGCCAGAACTCTTCCCGAAGCGGGGGCTTGTTTTCTTCAATATGCCTCTCTCCAAGCTGCCGGAGGGAATCAGCAGTCAACGGCTCTCCGGAAACCGGGAGCCCTTTGCGCATGTTTTCCCGGAATGCTTCAAGGCCCGCAGCCATAACTCCCCGGTCTTTTTCCGGCGTCTTTTTGAGAATGCTTTCAAGGGCCGTGTCCGGTCGTGACTCCTGGGGCTTTTGGTGCAAAAGCGTCCTGTCGGGCGCAGCCGTCTGGTTGAGTCGCTGCCGCGCTACCGCCGCATCGAACCTTGCCGGCTGGCTAAGCGATGAAGTGTCTTCCGGCACATGGCCCACCTGTGCGCCCTGAGCCACCCGCTCCCGCTCTTCCCGGATTCGCTGCAATCTTTCGTCAAATGCGCTTGGCATAATGCGTCCCTTTAAAGCTTTTCTCTATGGAGTTTTTTGGCAAGCTTGGCGTCAGCCTCTTCCAACGACAGGCCCTTGTCTTTCATCAGCTTGTTCCGCCGGGCCATCCAGTCACCGAAGCCCATATCGTGCTTTTTCATTAACCGGGTTCTAAGGCGGGCCCTTTGCTCCTCAACCTCTGGGCTGTTGCCGGTCGGGTAGTCAAGAGAGCCGCTACCCTCCCCGCCCTTTTCTCCGCCCTTTTCCTTGGGGCGCTCGCTTATCCCCTCAGCGCCAAGATTACTCAGAGCCTCTGCCGCGGCGTCAAACTGGTTGAGGTCAGGGTTTTTTTCCCGGACGCGAGCGATTTCGTCGTTTACTTTGTTACGAGGAACCCCTTTTTCTCTCAACTCGCCGCCGGCTTGCCGGACCTCCTGCGCCACGCGCCTGAGCCGGGCCTGCTCTCCAAGATCAGAAGACACTCGCTTAACGAAATCGCCGATAGATGCGAGAAACCCCTCGCCGCCCGGGTCATCTTCCGCGGCGTCGCGCCGATCCAGCATAACGTCGATAACGTCCTCGCCCTCGGGAGTCGTGCCGGCCGCGTCAGTCCTATCTTCACCACCCTTCTTAGTCGGAACCGGGGTGCTGAACCCTTGAGGTGTGGGGTGCCCCGCTCCGCCATACGGCTCGCTCGATGCTCTCCCCGCCTGCACTCCTTGCGCCGTCCTGCCCGCCATGCCCCGGTGCCCCTCCGGCATACGCTCAATAGACGCCTGGGTTTCTTCCGGGGACAAGTCTTTAAACGCGTTCCGGATCGCGCTGCCAACAACGGTGTCGGGCATCACGGCATCTGTAGCGTAGGTAACGTCATCTTCGCCCCGGGCGATGCTTACCCCCTCCCCGGGCTTGGCCTTGGCCGCATGAAACTCAGGCGCTGTAGGCGGTGCGCCGGCTTGCTGGGCCGCATACCGCTTGTCATATTCTGTGAAGTCACGCTCAGCCGCGTGGTACGCCTGCATGGCAGGGTCGATCTTTTCGCCCGTATCCCCTATTTTTTCCGGGGCAAACTGGCGGCCTGTCGTGTCTTGGTAATGGGCAACTTGCTTGAGGAACTCTTCCCTTGAAGGGCGATCCCCCATGGGGGTCCCTGCTCCGGCACCGCCAGGCGCTCCTGGCGCTCCGCCCGCAGCAGCCGGGGCCCCTCCGGTCAACTCCGGTCGCACCCTCTGAAAAGCCTGTGCCCCTGCGTCGGTCTCTGCAATATGAGCACGAGGGTCCAGCTCCCCCCTGGCCATTCCTTGCAAAGCGGTCCGGTCGTAAAGCTTGTTCAAGCTTGCGTCCCTTTTAGCCCAAAATTGGTCTGAGCGGTCCCAATGCTCCCTGGACTCTGCCTTCCTGACCTCGCCGTGCTTAAGCCGCCTATCGCTGGCGGCGTTCACATCTGCAAGCGTCGTGCCCTGCCGCTCGTTCCTTTTTCTTGATTGCTGAAAGCTCACGTCGCCAACCAGCCGCCTGTGATCCCGCAAGATTTTACTCATTGCCGTTCTCCTTATAAAAGTCTATCGGTATGATGGTCAGGTCTTCCATCTTTTGCCCGTCATTTTCTTTTGTTATCATCTGCCCCCCGGAAACATGGGCGTATCCTCGATCTTCAGATAAAGGCTCGGCAAACGGGGCAGACTCAGCCGCAAGCATATTTTTCTTAATTATACCAACCCTATCGCCAACTTCATAGGCGAAAAAGTCAGATGATTCAGTTTTTATCTCATACCCCTGGACCCTTACTGTATAGAGGTCGCCAATCCCCCCGTCCGTTCGTTCTAATTCCGGCACGACTGCCGTTATTACGCCCGACGTTAAGTGTCTGGTTTCCATCCAGCCGCCAGCATACAAAAACGGGCTGGATTCCTGAAACCACCAGACTTGAGGCGGCACGGCAGGGGGCTTGCACAATATCCCGACAAACTCCCCGGGAGTGGGAAACGTATCCTCATTGTGAAACCACACCCGTACCCATCCTTTGGGCCGGACATCCCCGTAAATTGCCGGGTGCGTTGCCCCTATTTCAACACACATCCGCTTATCTTCCGGCACAACATAGCCAGCCTGAACCAGGTGGCGGCCGAAACCCCAGTTTTCCCCGGCATGCTCCTTGGGAGGGAATAACTCGGGCGGTTCCTGGTGCATCGGCCGCTCATCGTCCTTTAATTCGAAGTCTTCACCCTCAAAGTCGGTTTGCCCAAACATGGAAATGACCTGCATGACGCCAAGCTG
>PULY01000002.1 GCA_003551125.1 Candidatus Iainarchaeum sp. | reverse complement strand
GTGCGGAGGTGGAGTAAAGTCAGGTCATAGTTCATTGTTTGGACATCGGGGTGGAGGCACTACTGGTAAAACGATTACATTCGGTCAGAATGGGGGTGAACAAACTTTAGAATTACCTGGTGACGAAGAGGATTTGTCTGAGGTGTATTGGTATGTAGATGGTAGTATGTATGGGAAGGGTAGTGAGGTATTATTATTCGAATCGGAGGAATCTCGTACAGTGAGATTATTGTTGCCTAGTTGGGATATTGTTGATGGTGAATTAGATTGGAGAGGTAAAGGTATTGAAGGTACGATGAGTCGTACGTGGACTAATTTAGTAAACCTGACTAAGCTTGATTTGAGTAATAATTCTTTGAGTAAGAATATTCCCCTTGAGATTTCAAAATTGGTTAACTTAGAGGAACTTCGTTTAAGAGCTAATGACTTTGAGGGTGAGGCACCTGAACTTTCGGATTTAATTCATCTTAAAGTAATTAATTTTGATTTTAATGATTTAACATATGTTCCTTTAGAAAATTACTCGCAGTTAAGTAATTTAGAAGAGTTGAGGTTGCGAAGTAATGATTTTTATAGATCTTTACCAGCAGAAATATCAGACTTATCTGAACTTAGAATTCTTGATTTGCAGTATAATAGTTTCTATGGAAGTATTGGAATTGGAATATCTCAATTGTATAAACTTGAAGAGTTACTTTTGAATAGAAATAATTTTGATGATTATGAAGAGGGAGCTTTAGCAACTCAGGCGAATTTGTCTAAAGTACATCTTGATGTTAATAATATAGATTCGACATCTACTATCGATGTTATTCTTAAGGATCTTTACGATAGCTTGGATTTGGAAGATAGGGTGTCCTGTGATGTGAACTTAACATGTAATGCTGCACCTAGTAGTGATACAGTTGGTTATGTTAATTATACTGATAGTGTAGAATACTTTTTTTCGGATCATGATGCGGAATGGGAAGAGGATGAGCACGCTGGTAAGAGGGTGTATGCTCATCTTGATGAAGGTGGGTATGGAATTATGATGGAGATAGAATCAAATACAGAGAGCAGCATATATGTAACAGAAGGTTGGGATATAGGAGATGATAAATTTTCATTTTATATAATATATACAGAAGGGCAGGGAATGTGGTATTTTGAACAAGTTAATCAAGCGGGTTGGACTATTACTACGGATTCGGGTTTATAATATATTAGAGGTGGTGAAGGGTATTGGCAGATAAAGAATGGAGAATGGTTGAAACGGAGGAGGATATAATATTTTGTGATGAATTTCCAAAAACAAGTTTATTACTTACTAGCCATAAAGTTGTTAGAAGAGATACAGAAGAAGAAATGGATAAAGTTATAGAGGAACTACCAGAGGAAAAAAGAAATAGAGCTAGAGATTTAAAAGAAAGGAATAAGAGGGTAGCGGATGAAAGATAAGAAGTAGAGGAAGAAGATAGGATGGAAAGGAGGTGATTTAGATGTTAGGAGTACTTCTTATAGTTTTAGCAGTGTTAGTTGAGTACGTGGTAGAGATCCTGAAAGATTTGATACCTTATATCGAAGAAAAGGTAGGTCGTATAGAAATAGCAAGAGTTGTAGCATTTGTGGTATCTTTGATTTTAGTGATCACCTTGGAAGTTGACTTTCTGGAAGAGTTTGGGTTGATCGAGAACGGTAATATATGGGTAGGTTTTATCATTTCTGCATTATTTATTAGTGCAGGTGCCCATGTGATTTATGATTTCTTGAAGAATTTGAAGGATAAGATCAATGGTGACTGGGGAGTAGGTAGGTAATGGCTAACTTAGTAGTAAGTGCTGTATTGGTGATTATAACTCCTTTATTGGTATTGCTTGCTAATAGCATTAAGAAGAAGCTGTATGAGAAATTTGATATAGAAGCTACTGAAAGGAGTGTGAATCGTCATTACAGGCAGGTGACGATGGCAGAGAAAGAAGTGCGTAGGATAGTGAGATACTTATCTAACTTTAGTAAGGATAGGTATGAACTGCAGGAAATGTCAAGAAGTAGATTTGAAGCTCGATTGAACGATTTAAATATTCATTTATTTAATGATCAGATTGAAGAGATGGTTAGGAATGCTATTTCGGATGTGTTAGATGAAGATCAAAATGGTTATAATGATGAGAGGAGGCTACTAGGCTGATGTTAAAATCCCAGAGTACGTAAGGTTATATATTATATCATATAATGGTTATCCTTAGTATTCTGGGATTTTTATTATTCTGTTAAGAAATTTTAATAATTTAGAGAGATATTTTGCAGGGTAAAAAGCGTATATACTAGTAGATGGTAATAAAAATACGGAGGAGGTATTGTTTTAGGGATGCCAAATGCTAGTGATAGTAGAGGAAAAGATAGGTTAATGACGTTGATGGAAGGTTATTTTTATTTAGTAGGTAAGTATGAATTCGGACAGTCTGTTGCTGTTTTAGCAGATGAACATGTGAGGTCGTATGAACATGTAGATTGTGTTATAAGGATGATGGAGGAGTACCGTCCTGACATAGTGGCAAAGCTACAGTATAAGGCGGAGCGAAGGAGGTGGCTTGTAGAACGGGAACAGAATAGACAAAATAATAAAAAAAAATAAATAACTAATGACGATAAATCCTAAATCTTATAGAGGTGGCTACATGAAGTTTACTGATTATGTAGATTCGGTCATAGCTACTGGAGATGAAGATGGTAAGGTTGTACATAAGGATTATGATGGTAATGGTATAGACCCTATAAAAATTAATTGTGTGATGGATTATATTGATATTATACAAGGGGTATCTCGTAAGTATACTAGTAGATGGGTCGATAAAGGCGATTTAGAACAGGAGCTATGGTGTAGGTTGATGTATTTGGTAGAATATTATGGTGATAACCTTAATAAGCATATAGTTGCTAAATCTATGTTTAATCAAGCGGTAACGGTATACCGTCAGGAGCGTAAGAGTAGAGAAAATCGTAAGATGTTTATAGATGAAATGCATAGGGATGATTATGTTACACCTTTTTTTAAGGTAGATACCGTGCAGGAGTTGAAGAAGTTATTTCCTAAAGGATCTGTAGAAAGAAAATATATGTTAACTAAGCTATTGTTGAGCGGTGATATAGATGAAAAAGATATTGATATGGAAGATGAAGGTGTTTTTATTCCATCATCTGATAAAGAAATTGCTATAATACGTGAGGTTTTAGGATTTAGTTCGGATCGTCCTGGAACATTATATTATAAGAAACAAAGTATGAAGCATACAATAGAGGATTTTTTGTTTGCTTAAGTATAAGCATTTGATTAATTGATAAGGAGGTAATTGTTATTGGATGTAGTAGTTAAAGTGAGTTTAACTGAGGAAGCTGATAATTATTTCGCATCTAGGGGCGATGAGTTAGTAGATTTTTTACCGATGAGGGCAACTGAAGGCAGTTCAGCTTCTGATTTGAGGGCGTTTTTAGCAGGTGCAAGTAAAGAAATTCCTGCATTTACAAGGGCGTTGATACCTACTGGATTAATTTTGGAGGTACCTGTAGGGTATGAGGGTCAAATCAGACCTCGAAGCGGGTTAGCTGTGAAGCATGGCATAACTATATTGAATTCTCCAGGCACTATAGATGCGGATTATCGGGGTGAAGTAAAGGTAGTGCTGTATAATGCTTCTCCTGATACGTTTGTTGTGGAGCATGGTCATAGGATTGCTCAATTGGTAATAAGTGAGGTAGTTCCGTCATTATATATGGTGGCAGAAGATGAACTTTCAGAAACTGATAGAGGTGCAGGAGGTTTTGGTCATACGGGAGATTAATTTAATAATGTAGATAAAGAAAGGAGCAAATTATGGCATCAATGAAATGTAGTTGTAATAAAATACTTAAAATTCCTGCATTATCAGCAGTAGAGTTAACAGCACATACGAATGGTGAGATAGACTGGGGAAGCACTACGTTGGTATTAGGCACAACACAGCCTGAGACGGATTTTTATTGTAAGTATTGTGGAGTGCGATATAAAATAATATATTCGGGTAAGAGTGCAAAGAAGTTTACTGTGAAGAAGGCGGGTAAGGATGGTTAGAAGGTATGGTTTGGTATAAAATATAAAACAGGGACAGGGCAGGTATATAAGGTATCTGCCCTGTTTTGTTAGCTTATAAGGTGTAAAAATGGATATGAAAGAATGAATATAAGTTTACAATAAGGTAATTTTGTGTTATAATATAGTTGAAGCATAATATAAAATTTACTAAGGAGCTATGATGGGTAGGCAGGTGTCTTCCGAAATTAAACAAGTGGAAATAGTAAAGAAAGAGT
>PULY01000032.1 GCA_003551125.1 Candidatus Iainarchaeum sp. | reverse complement strand
ATTCTAATCACCCCATCTTGTTTTTTTGACACGTTTGTAATTTTTATAGGTCCTACTTCACTTGTATTATTACAGTGTGTGCCGCCACATGCTTCTACATCCCAGTTTTTTATGTTAACTACTCTTACTTTGTTTCCTGGTACATATCCTCCCTGGTATATTCTGAAACCATATTTTTCTTCCGCTTCTTTTTTTGTCATTTGTTTTTTCTCTATCTCTATGCTTTCTCCGACTGCCTGATTTGCTTTTTCCTCTATTTCTTTTATTTGTTTTTTACTTGGAATCTCGTAGTGACTTATATCAATTCTTGATCTATTCGGATATTTCTTTGCTCCAGCTTGCCATACGTGCTTTCCAAGTATTTTTTTAGCTGCTCCGTTTATTATGTGTGTTGCAGTGTGGTGTTTTGCCAGTGCTTCTCTTCTTTCTTTGTCAATTTGACCTTTTATCTGTTTATTCTTCTCTATTTTTTTATTCGTTTGATGTAGTATTATTCCTTCTATTTTTTTCACATCTTTTACTTTTTCTCCGTTTATTCTCCCATGATCTGGTTCTTGTCCTCCTGATTCTGGGTAGAAAGCTGTTTTATTTAGTATAACGTAGTTTTTTCCATTTATCTTTTCGTTTCCAAGTGTTCTTCCTTTGAATTCGTATTTTCCTTTAAACTCCAGATTTTCTTCATGGTACAGTGTTTTTGTTTTCGGGTATTTTGATAAATCTATCTCTTCCTTTTTTATTTCTTCTTCATCTTTTTCTTCTTCTTTTAAGTGTTTTTCAGTTACTTTTGAATAGAAATTTTGAGGTATCTTTATTTCTTTGCCTTTTTCTTTTGCTTTTCTTTTTATGGTTTCTGGAGATATTCCTTTTGTATCGTAGAGATCTATCATTTCCTCTATGGTTATTTCTTCTTTTTTAATAGCTTTATCTATATGTTTTTTTGTTTTTCTGAGTGTTTTGTTGTATTTTTTTTCTTCGTTTTGCATTATTTTTTTTAGTTCCCCTGTATTCTCTTTTAGTTCAGGGTAGATTGGTTCTAGGTATTCAGCGTGTTTTTCAGCGATCTTTGTGAGATCTATATTCCATCCTTGTTCTTCTTTGAAGTCATGAATTCGTCTGTATAGTGTTCTTAAGTTGTGTCCTCCGGATGTATTGCTTGGTAGTACTCCATCCGTTACTGCGAATAGCAGTGTTCTCACGTGGTCTGTTATTGAGTATAATCTTGATATCGCTGTTACTTCTTCCTTTAATTTTTCTTTATCTGTACCTATCCTTTCAGCTATTTTTTTCCATCCTTCTTCCATATTTTTTATTTCATCAACGTTCATTATTCCTGAGTAAGGTAAGAAATCTTTGTATGTTTGAGTTTCTTTTAATCCTGTTTTATTGAATAGATATTTAACTGCTTTTGGAGATTGTAATTCATATATTGTGTTTTTACCTGTCAATAACCAAGGTATTCTCTCTTGACCCATTCCCATATCTAGAACTTTTATATCTAGAGGTTCGTAGCTTTTTTTACTTTTTCCACTGTTTTCTTTTATTTTGTAGTTCATGTATACTTGGTTTCCAAGTTCTAGGCTTCTTGAAAATATCTCCATTGATACTCCTAGGTTTCCTCCTCCTCCCCATCCGTCTTCATGTATTACTAAGTCTTTTTTAGGTATTTTTAGTTCTTCGGTGAACCAGGTTAAGTAATCTTCGAAGTATTTTTCTTGTTCAAATTCACTCGGTTTTTTGAATGCGTGTTGTCCCGTCATAATGAATGAGGTATTGTGTCTACCTGAGATTCCAACGCTGTCTATATCGTTGAATCTTGCACAGGGTTGTGGAACTATTAAAGGATTTGCAGGTGGTTCTACTTCTCCTGATACTACGTGTGGTTGAAAATCGAGTATTGATGCATTTGTCCAGTATAGGTCCTTTCTCCATCTTGCTACTATAGGATATCTCTTTATTGGAGTGTATTTTCTTTTTTCCATGTGTTTTTTAAAACTTTTCCAGCTTTCTATTAAGTCCATTTTTTTGTTTGAAGGTGGATTATTTATAAATTGGTATCCTCCTGTACATTCTGGCTCGTCACATGTCTTTCTATCTTCCGTGGACCAGTAGTGATTTCCACAGTTGATACATTTTTTTCTTTCGTATCCTTTTTCTCTGAGTGTTTTTGTTGGATAGTATTTGTCTGGTTCCTTGCTTGCTTTTTTCTTTATTTCTTCTTTGAGTTTTTTTAATTGCATTTTAATTCGCCTATTTATTTATAAAGAGTTTTGAAGTTTATATTGTTTAAAAGTTTTTTGTTTCGAAAAGAGGAAATTTTGGCTTTTCAGGATATGTCTTCTGTTCCTGCTTCTAATGTTCTTATCTTAACGTGTTTTACGTATTTTCTTGCTTCTAAAGCTAGTTTTATGAGTTTTTCTCGTGTTATTTTATCTTCTTCCTGATATTCTTGTTCTAATGTCCCTTTTTCAGGTGTGAATCCTTGTAGTACATATTTATTAGTGTATGTTCCCACTGTTTTAGCTATTTTATTTATCCAATGTTCTGAATCTGTTAAACCTGGTATTACTGTTGTTCTCGGTTCTAATTCATATTTACATAGATTACTTACTCTTAATATTTTTTTTACTCCTTCAGTGTGTCTTTTTCCAACTTTTTTCCCTATTGCTTTGCTATATTTTCTTTGAAATTCCAATGGTGCTTTGACATCCAGAGCTACTCTATCCATTTTTCCTTTTATTCCCATTTCTTCTATTATCCTTGGATTTGTCCCGTTTGTATTTATTTGTACTTCGTACCCTTCTTTTTTTAACGTTTCACATAATATTTCTAGAGCTTCTGGTTGCTGGGTTGGTTCTCCTCCATCTATTACTACTACTTCTGTTTCCGTTGGGTCTTCTTTTATCTCTTGAACTACTTCGCTTATTTCTTTTTCTTCTCCTAAGAAAGAATCTAAATAATTTGAATTCCAGCACCAAGGGCATTCAAAATTGCAGCCTTGGAAGTATATCACGGTTGAGGGTTTATCAGGATACGCTATACTGGAGAATAAATCTATCTCTCCTATTTTCACTTTCATTTGAACCCTTTTTATTCATCTTTTTTCTTTAATAGGTCTTTTCCAAGTATCTCTGTTGCTGTTACTTTGCTTACTCCAGTCTCTTCAATCATTTCTTTTAGTCTTTCTTTATCAATGTTTTTCTTGGATGTTATTGCTTCGTAGTTTCCTTTTCTAAAATTCTCAATGTTTTTCAAAGTATTTTCTATTTCTTTCATGGTTTTGTCTTTTTCATTTATCTCTTTTGGATTCATTTTATCAGTTTTTTAGGTTTTCCTTGACCTTGGTTATTTTTGATCTGTATTTATTAAGTGTTTTTTGATTATTTTTTCTTTTTACTAAATGGATCTTCTACTTTTACGTCTAAATATTTTCTATCCTTATTAGCCCTTTTCGGATCCAAAACCATTCTTATTTTTTGTTCTATTAGTCCAAACTGTAAATATCTGCTTTGAATTAATTTCTTTGTTTTTTCCATTTCTTCCTTACTAATTTCTTTATTCTTGGTTAATTTTTTGCTTAATTCATCTATTTCTGCTTTTTTATGTCTTAATGCATTTATTCCTTTTTTCACTTTTTCAGCTTGTTTGTTTTTGATTATTTCATTTATATCTCTTTTTTTTGAAATGTTTTCTTGAATTGTTTCCTTTATTTCTTTTTCATTAAATTGCATCTCACGTAATCTTCTGTAAAGTTTTCCTTTTTTGATTTCTGGCATATTCATTTTTTTTGTCAATTCAGGGTGTTTTCTTTTGAATATGTCACTTTCTTTCTTCATTTGCCCTCTCCAGTGCTTTTCTTTTTCAATTTCTTTTTTTATCTCTTCTGGTTTTTTATCTTCTCGTTTCATTTTTTCTTCTTTATTCCATAAATATCTCTTAAATGAACTTGGTTCTGTTTTTTCTTGTTTTAATGGTTCTATTTCTATCCCTAATTCTCTTTCCAGTAGCTTTATTCTTTTTTCTATGTCTTCTAATTTTTTTTCATAGCTTCTTTTATCTTTCTGTTTTCTTTTTTTATTTCTATGCTTTTTGATTGTCATATTTAACGTTTTTTATATTTCTCTGAGCTTGTAGAGCTCTTTATTCATTTTTTCTAGTTGTTCTTTGCCTATTTTTACTTTTTCTCCATTTATTTCTACTGGTTTTTCAAGAACTCTTTTTGGAAGTATGTCATTTTCTTTGTTTATTCCTCTTTCTATATCTATTTTTCTTTCCAGTTTTTGTATTTCATGTGCTCTTTTTTTCAGTTTTTCCACTGTTATTTCTTTTCCCAGTATTTTTGAGTATAT
>PULY01000025.1 GCA_003551125.1 Candidatus Iainarchaeum sp. | reverse complement strand
GAAAATCAGATTAGTGATAAAATAAAATAAGTTACTAGAAGAGAAATCACAGGAGTAATGACCCAGAAAACCATTATTTTTTTAGAAACATCATCTGAGAATAATTCTTCCATATTCTTAGGAGTGCCAACAGATTCAATTGCTCTACTGGCTCTTCCCCACCCTAGACCTATAACTGAAATAGTTAATACTTGATTAAGTGAAATTGGAACTCCAAGAATACTTAGAAGATTTACGATAACAGCGGTTAATCCAGAAACAATCACAGCTCCCATCAAAGAAATCTCGGTGATCTCATTTCCAACCGTATCCATCGTTCTTCTACCAATAGTTATGGCTCCTAACCCTATCATTAAACCACCAAGAAAAACACCTAAAGACATTGAAATCATCCCAGTACCCACTAATGGAGCTATAGCATTTGCAGCATTATTTCCACCTATTGAAAAAGCAACGTAACACCCTAATAAAATAACTATTAGCTTTCCAAGAATTCCTTTATCCATCTTAAAACCCCATTTCTCATTCAAACTAAAATAAAAGTATCTTCCAATTATTGCAGCTATTAAAAAAGATAAAATAGGAGTTATAAACCACCAGAATAAAACATGACTCAGACTATCTAAATGTAAGCTCTTTGAAAATAATCCTAAACCAACCACTGAACCTACAGCTACTTGAGAAGTACTCATAGGGATTTTTAAAAGATTTGTAGCGAATAAAGAAAAACCTATAACCCCCATAACTACCAAAGAAGCCGTTAAAGTAAAATTCTCTGAAGGAGTTATTCCTCCTCCAAGAGTCTCCACGACATAAGGACCAATTAAAATCGCACCTATCAAGCTAAAGATAGCCATCAAGAAACCTGCTTTAGTCTTACCTATTATTTTACTTCCTACCGCAGGACCTAAAGCTGGAGCTATGCCTGTTCCACCTATATTTATCCCTGCAAATATAGCTATAACTATTCCTAAAAGAAATAAAAAGTTCATTCAATCACCATTACAACCTATCTCTTCTTAAGAGGAGGATTTCTAAATATACAATCATAAAGGAATACCGAGCCCATAACCGAACCAGCTGCAGTAGTAGCTGAAATTGATACTCCTGTTAATATTCCAATGATAAATCCTCCAAATAAGAAAAAAGCAATTGAGAACAATATTTTATCATAATAACTCCAATTGAACATATTTTGTAAACTCATATTTACTATTTTTTCCATATTTGAACCTCCAATAAAAAATCTATCGAATTATGTTCTATAATCACAGATTTGATAAAATATTATTCTTTTAGTTCTTTATATTCTTTTTGTATTATTCGGTAAAACCATCAATTACCGATTAACCCTAAAACATTTTTATAAAAGAAGAACCCAATAAACCACATGGAGCTCGACAAAAAAGACAAAAAAATACTGAATATTCTTCAGGACAAAGGCAGAATACCCTACCACGAACTGGCTGATAAACTGGAAATGAGCCAATCAGCAGTATATGAAAGAGTAAAAAAACTTCAGGAAAGCGGAGTAATAAAAAAAATAACTCCCCTCTTAGATAAAAAAGAAATAGGTGACTACAGAACAGCTCTAGTAAGAATAAAAACAAAAACAGGCAACATAGAAGAAATTGCTAAGAAACTAACAAAAATAGAAAATATTCAAGAAGTATATTCAACATCTGGAAGATATGACATATTGATAAAGATAGTGGCGAAAGACATGGAATCCCTAAATGAATTCATAACAAAGAAACTATCTAAATTTGAAATAAGAGAAACAACTTACTTCGTTATAATGAAAACATACAAAGAAGACCCGAAAATCAAGCTGTAAATACACATAAATAAAAAGACTGAACTTATTAACAAATACATAGATATACAAAAAGAGTTGTAAAAAACATGTTCAATAAGGAAAAACTGCTAGAAGATAACAGAAAACTAGTTGAAAGATTCGGAGCTCAAAAGATCTCTGAGTTAGACGAAGAACAAATTCCAGATTTCTACACATTCAAAAGAAAATTAATATACTCACACAGAGACTTTGATAAATTCTTCGAAGCCGTAAAGGATGAAGATAAAGAATGTGCAATAGTATCAGGATTCAATCCCTCTGGAACGATGCACTTGGGACACAAGGCAGTTTTCGATACTAATCTATTCTTTCAAAGAGAATACGATTTACCCGTATACATTCCACTGTCGGACGATGAAACATACCTCGTTGGAAAAACCGACGACCAGGACAAAGCTTTTAAAAATGCATGGAACCTAGCAAAAGAACTGTTAGCTTATGGATACGACCCTAAAAAAACACACATAATCATAGACAGATACTATACAAACATATACAATTTAGCGATAAAATACTCAAAGAAAATAACACTATCAGAAGTAAAAGCAACCTACGGATACAAAAATGAAGATAATCCAGGAATGTACTTCTACCCAGCAATACAGACAGCACACATACTACTACCAATAGAAAAATTCAACAAAGATAGAGTACTGGTTCCAATTGGACCTGATGAAGATTCACATCTCAGAATATCTAGAGATATAGCAAAGAAAATGGGTTACAATAAACCAAGTACAATTCACTCCACATTCGTACCTGGAACTGATGGAGAGAAAATGTCAGCTTCAAAGGAAAATTACATAGGACTAAACGACAGCAAAAAAAGACTGAGGGAAAAAATAAATAAAGCCTACACGGGAGGACACGTTAGCAAAGAGAAACACAGAAAACACGGAGGAAAACCAGAGGAAGACGTGCCAATATATTACCTGGAAAAATACTTCCTTGATGAAGAAGAATCAAAAGAAATCAAAAAACAATACAGAGAAGGAAAGCTTCTAAGCGGAGAAGTAAAACAAAAATTATATAAAGAAGCTTCCAAATTCATAATGGATTTCCAAGAGAAAGAAAAACAAGTTAAAGACAAAGATGTATACTCAATTCTTCTAAAAAACAGAGACTCTGACGAATTACTCAAAGAAATAATCTCCTACGAAAAATAAAAAACTCAGAACTAAAGCTTATTTTATTCGAAAACAAAAAGAAATACAGATAAAGTAAATAAAAATAGAGGAGATTAAATTGAAGATAGCCGTAATATCGGACATGCATCTGGGATACAAATCAGGAACCGAAAGAGAAGAAGATGCATTCAAACAAGCAGAAGAAGCTATAGATAAATCGATCGATGAAGACGTTGATTTGATTCTATTACCTGGAGATATCTTCGATGAGAAAACACCAAGTCAAGAAACATGGTCAAAGGCACTCAAAATACTTAAAAAGCCATTAATAGAAACAAAAAAAGAAGTAGAAATAAAAGAAACGATCAAAGGAAAAGAAAAACTATCAAAATCAAGCGTACCTGTAGTAGCGATACACGGGACACATGAAAGAAGAAGCAAAGGATATGTAAACCCGATGGAAATGCTTGAAGATATGGGTTACCTGATACATTTACACTGTGATAAAACAATTCTAAAGATAAATGGAGAAGAAATAGCTGTACATGGGATGTCAGGAGTTCCAGAAGAATATGCAGATAAAGTACTTGAAAAATACAATCCTGAACCCGTTGAAAAAATGCCGAATATATTCATGTTCCATCAATCATTGGAAGAATACATATACGACCCGGAGAATACATTCATAAAGATAAATGACCTTCCAAAAGGATTTGATTTATACATAGATGGACACATACACTGGCACAACGTTTTAGAGGATAAAGGTAAAACGATTTTATTTCCAGGTAGTACTGTGACTACTCAGATGCGTAAAATAGAGGCGGAGAAAGAAAAAGGATTCTACATAATAGATACGAATCCAGAAAAGAACAAAATAGATTCAAAATGGAATATAGATTTCATACCGCTGAAAAAACAGAGACCATTTGAATTCATAGAAATAGAGACCAATGAGGAAAAAGCCAGTGAAATAATAGAAAGAACAAGAGAAAAGATAAGGGAAAAACTGAGAGAAATCGAGGAAAAATCGGAAAGTGAAATGAAACCAATGTTAAAAGTCAAGTTAAAGGGAAAGATACCTGAAACACAGGAAATGAATATGGATAAAAAAGAGATAAAAGAAGGATTCAACGCAATAATAAAAATAGATAAAGACTACGAAGCAAAAGGTCTTAGAAAACAGATAGAGAGCTTAAGAAAATCACAGAGAGAGAAGAAATCAATAAGACAGAAAGGAATGGAGAAACTAAAAGAAATGCTCGAAGAAACAGATTACAATTCAATGGAACCGGAGATATTGATCAATATGCTCTCCAATAAAGATGCTACGGAAGTAGTAAAAGAAATAATGAAAAATAGAGAGAAAATAGAGAAGAAAGAAGAAACGAAGAAAAAAGAAAAAGTTAAATCTAAGGTAAAAACATTGAAAGATTTTTAAAATTCAAATTATTCTAGTCTTTCCTTATATTCTACCATTGACCTCAATGCATCTACAGCTCTGTTTGGAGTGTTGAAAACTGGTATTCCTCCATTTTCTAGTTTTTCTTTCACTTCTTGAACTTTTCCAGCTCCAGCT
>PULY01000029.1 GCA_003551125.1 Candidatus Iainarchaeum sp. | reverse complement strand
TTTTCCTTTCTTTTTATCTGCTACTTTGTCTTTTTTCGCTATTTTTAGTTTGTATTCTAATAATCCTTCATATATGCCTCCTAAATGTCTTACTGAGAGGTCTGAGTAATCGATGAATACTTTTCTGTCTTTTTCTTCTGAGTATGTTCTTGCTAGTAAGTCGATAACTTCTGCTAGGTATTCATTATGTATATTGTATTTTTCTAGGAAGTCGTTTTCTTCATCTCTGAATAGTTCTCCATTGTATGGTGGTATGTAGAATTCATCTTTCTTTATTCCTTTTGATTCACTTCCTTCTCTTACTAGTGCGAACATGTCTTTACTTAATCTGAAGTCGTATATTCCTCCGGTTGGGTTTAATTCTCCTGCGTCTTTTTCTTTTAACATGTCTTCAACTAGTTTTCTGAAACTATAGTTTTTAGCGTATTTTTTAGGCATCTGTCCTCCTAGTAGTCCTTTACTGTCCGCATAAAATAAGAATAGTAATCTGTATAGATATCTTAAACAATTATCATGTATTTCCTCTATGTAATTTTCTTTTTCCTTTAGTCCTCTTTCTTTTACATTCTTTTTATTATTTAGGTAGCCTTTAGCCATCCATAGTAGTGCTTTGTATACGTTTTCTTCTATGCTTTCTCCTATTTGTTTTGCAAATCTTTCACTTTGGCTGTATACTTTTTCTAGAAATGGTTCTTCTGTTGGTGTGAATGCTTGTTTTCTGAAGAATAAATAAAAGTACTTGAATTTCTCTGAGTATCCTTCTTTCAGCATTTTTGTTAGATCTACTTCGTAGTAGGTTCCTATTGGTTGTTGTGTATCTTCGTAGTATATTCTCCATTTTTTTCCATTTGTTAGTATTCCCCATTTTGGTTTTGTTGATCTTAAGTAGTAGTCTATCTGGTAACTGGGGTTTTGAAATTCAAATATGTTTTTTTCTCCTTGTTTTTTATCTAGATCTTTATTCCAGGCTTTTGCATCTCCCACCGCTATAGCCATTTCATATGGGTTTTCTTTTTTAGTTGCTTTTTTCTTATTATCTTCATTTGAGTAGAATATGTAATCAGGTTTTCTTCCTCCTGTGTTTGGAATTGTTTCTTGAACTCCTATTGTGTGTCCAAGAGCTTCTAGAATTGGTTTTATGAAGTCATCTTCAAGTTGACTTTCTTTATTAGTATATGTCTTTATCATGTCCTTTTTATCTTCATAAATTTCTTTTATTCTTTCGTAAGCTTTTTTAGCTTCTTCATCTTCATTCCATTCTTCTAATTTGGATATTCTATCTTCTAAGTAGTGATTAGAGAAAAGATCTTTGTTATTAATTAATTCTTCTTCAGAGATTTCTAGTCTCTCTGATTTTTGTTCATCCGTAGCCATACACATATGTTATCTGATTTGAAGTTAATTAATTTAATGCTAAGTAGTAATTATTTTTGAACTAATTAAAAACTTCGTAAAATACATCAATATTAAGAAACTATATTTTTCAAAAAGAGTTCATGTATAGATAGGATTGTGGTGCTTGGAAATCTTTTAGTTTTTCATAAGGATCTATTGGATCTTTAAATTGATTTAAGTTCTTTATTTCTATTGCATAGCCTTTTTCATATTCTTCAAAGTATTTTAATAGTTTTTGTTTAGTGGTTCCTGATTCATCATCAGTTTTATTCCATATCTCTAGGGATTTATCTTCAATTATTCTACCTATTTCGAAGTTAGCAATTATTTTTTCCACTGGAGATGTGCAGTAGATGTAGACTTTGTTTATTTCATTTTTAGGTTTTCTAAATATTGATTTTCTATATTCCCATCTTTTTTCTCCAGCTAAAATCTTATCTACGTGTTCTTTGTGAATTGAGATTAACAGATTCATATGTGTCTTGAAGGAGATTATCGTTGTTAATACTTATCCTTAACGAAGTAATGGATATTACTCGTAATTAACTGAAGGAAATAGAAAAAAATATAACTCCTCCAGTCCACACTAGTTCAAACTCTTTCCAGTTTAAATCTTTTTAAGAAACAAATGAGTAATAACAAACATGATGAAAATAAACAAAAAAGACTTATTTATCTTTTTATTTCCCTTGATTCTTGTTTTGATTTTCTTGTTAACTGATGCTGGTAAATTTGCTTTTGACTTGAGGAATCCACGTCTTTTGAAGATGTTCACATCTAGTTTTGTTCACTGGAATTTGAATCATTTGATAATTGGAAACATTGTTCCTTATTACATATTCATCGTTCCTGCATGGTACTTCAGCAAAGTTACTGGAAATGAGAAAAAGCTTTATTTCTCATTCTTATCCATCTTGATTTTACTTCCTTTCGTGTCCAAGTTGATGTATATTTACACTGTTTCCCCTGGGTTTGAAAATACTGCTGGATTTTCTGGAACTGTTTTAGGGTTTTCCGCTTTGACTGTAATATCTTTCTTGTTTTTCTTAAAAGATACTTTTAGCTTCAAGCTTAATCAGGTTGATTTAATAGCTAGTTTCCTTGTTTTTGTTTGTTTACCTGTGTTTTTCTATGATTTTGGTTCCATCGAGATCTTTCTATGGTTACTTCTAGCTTTATCTTCTTTCTGGATGATTTACAGGTTTAAAAAAGAGCGTTTGATCGATAAAGTTTCTTCGATGTTAAAGGATTATGATAAAATCGCTTCTATATCCAAATTAATTGTCTTTGTAGGGTGTTCAATATTATTCTTCGTGTTCTACATAGTTTTCTTCCCAGCGGAATTTGTAGAAGCTGAAGTAAACGTTTTCTCGCATCTATCTGGGTTCGTTGGTGGTTTTGTGATTGGTTATCTGATTTATTTCTCAATTAGCTGGAAGGATAGATTTTTCCTCAATTAATCCTTCTAAAAAACTCCTTATCCTCTTAATATCTTCTTCAGGAATCTTTTTTTCTGAGAAAACTCCTTTATAAGAATCTTCAAACCTTTCTGAATCTATTATGTTAATCACTCTTTCTAAACTTTCTTTTAACCTTTCTTTCTCTCCTCTGTTGAGGTGTTTTTCTATTTTATTTAGTTTTGTATTTTCACTTAATGATATTACATCTCTAGCGTCTGTTAATCTGCTGCTGTGTAGTTTTAAAGCTATTAAAAGTTCTTTTTCAGGTATCTTTGCCTCTATAGATCTTTCCGATCCTTCTATCTCTGCTTGAATTGAATTTTCATTTAAATATTCGTAGCTCCAGGAACCTTCTGTCTGTCTACATTTGATCGAATTGATCAATATGTCCACATTCACTGGTAGTTTTTCTTTTTTCTCATAACTCATGAATACTCCTTTATATACATCTTCTATCCTTTTTTTCTGAGTTTTTTTAAATCCTTTTTCTTTAAGTATTTTTTGAAATTTTCTTTTATCTTTCTCTTTTATCACTATGTCGGCGTCAACTGAGAATCTATGGCTGAATGCTGAGACCGCATAGCCTCCTACTAGGATGTAATTTAAATTTTGTTCATTGAATTTTTCTAAAATCTCAAATATGGTGTTTTCTCTTTCTATAAGGCTCTTCATGAACTCACGCTTTTAATTTTTTTCTTTCTTTATATTCAACATCTATGTTTAAACCGTACATTTCTTTTAACATTTCTAAGGCGGGTTGGAAACTGGTTTTGTGTTTATTTGCCCATTTAACCGTTTCCTTCAAAGATATTACTTGGTATTCTCCTTTCCATTTAGGTTCGAAGTTCTTTTCAGGTTCTAAAACAAAATGTATTCCTTCTTTCGCTCTTTCTTTTACTTTGCATTTCACGGAGTATGTTTTAAAGAAGTTTCTCCATTTATTTATGTCTTTTTCTAATATTTTTATGAATATTGGGTAATTTTCTCTGCTTCTGCCTATTTGATATCCTCCTTGTGTCCATATCCAGACTGCATCTGTTTTTGTGTAGGCGTATTTCATTTTTGCGAAATTTGGTAATAAATAAGCATCTTTTAATTCTATTTTTTTCTTCAATATTGATTTAGATAAGGATTTGAATTTTTCCACGGTTTCTTTATCTTTTATTTTTATTCCTTGGCTACTTGTTTTTAATATATTTATTTCTTCTAACTTCTTTATCCATTTATAGGTCCAGCCATAGGATGAACCTGTTTTCTTCGAGATTTCACGTATTGAGTCGCCTTCTTGCATCACTAAGATTATTTTTACGGTGTGTTCATTGATCAAATCTAACATTTTTATCACTTTCTACATAGCTTTCAAACCAACCATCATTATCATTATAATGATAATTATATTTAAGTATTTCTATTTTTTTCGTCAGAATTCATACAGGCAAGGATAAATATTTTTTCTCATATAGCTGAGTTCGTTGGTGGTTTTGTGGTTGGCTATGTGGTTTACTTCTTGGGAAGAAGAAATTTCCTGTAGTCTTCAATTCCTCCTACAGTTATATAAAAAGAAGCAACATAATCAAGATGGAGAATTTTAACATGAATATAGAAAGTTTCATGGAAAAAGCACTGAATCCGTCCCTTGAAAACGAAGAGAGGTACGAGAACTATGAAAAAATGTACTCTCAATATAAAGAAAATAATGAAGGAGATGAAGGATGGATTGAAGCTAGAACAGAGCTTAGAAAAAAGTTCTCCAATCCTCCCACAAATCAACAGAAAAATAAATACGGTTTAAAGAAAAAAGATATCAAGAAATCCTTCTTC
>PULY01000009.1 GCA_003551125.1 Candidatus Iainarchaeum sp. | reverse complement strand
TCTATATTCTTCTTCTTTCACAAACATTTTCAGCATTTTATTCCATTCTGAATCATTTACCTTTTCCATTGGAGGTTTTATTTCTTCATAAGCTTCTTTGTAATCTTCATCCATTCTCTTTTTATACACGTGTTTCCAGTAGGTGGGATTTAAAGATTTTTTCAAAGGATTCAATCTATCCCTATCTTTTTCTCTTTTTTTTCTACGTAGCTTGATTATTTCTCCACTGAGATATTTTTCTTTCCTTTTAACATCTTCTAATTGTTCTTTTATTCTCTTCTTACCTGGATAAATCAATTCAGGATATTTCCCGTCATTTTCATTCATTCTTAGAATTCCTCCTTGGTCTAAGTAGGTTTCTATTGCTTCTTCTATATCTTCTCCGTTTCCTTTTCCTGTTTTAAGTTTCAGGTACTCCGAGAATCTTCCTAATATTGTTGACATGCTAAATCAAGTATATATAAAAGAATCCTTACTTAAATAAGAAATAGTTTTTAATACGAATATAAATTGAAAAGTAATATGAGTGAAGAGAAACCAATACATATAGAATAAAAATCAATTATTAAGAGGATGATATAAATGATGCCAGGATCAATGGACCCCAAGAAAATGCAGAAGATGATGAAGCAATTTGGAATCAAATCCGAAGAGATCGATGCTGAAGAAGTAATGATAAAAGGAAAAGAAAACTACGTAGTCAAGAACCCTCAAGTGACTTTGATTAAGATGAAGGGAAATGAAAGTCTTCAGATAATGGGAGAAATACAGAAATCTAAAGGAAAAGAATACAACGAAGAAGACGTAGAAACAGTTATGGATAAGGCAAATGTTTCAAAAGAAGAAGCAGAAAACGCTTTAAAGAATTCAGAAGGAGACATAGCTGACGCGATAATGGAATTAAGTTAAAAGCAACTTAAAGAAATTAAAGGATTTCCACGTCAATTAGTCTTCCATAAATCAATTTATAAGATATATTGAGATTTACTTCATCTCCTGAGTCAAAGGAGACATGAGTTACAGCGTCTTCGAAACCCATTTCTTTCAACGGATAATTTTCATTATTTAAAGTTTCTTCTTCAGGTAATTCAACGACAATCTCTTTACTAGGCTCTTCAAAGAATTCTAAAAGTTCATTTTCTTCCACATAATCAATTGATTTTTTAAATGAACTTTCATCTTCAGAACTAATTGAAATTACTTTTGATTCTTCATCCACATCTATATCAACTGTTAATTCTTTTATTTCTTCTAATATGTCCTCAGAAATGTTCTCATCTTGATATGTGATTTTAGATCTGTATTTGATTACTTCAAGCACATTTAAGGATCGATTTTTCTCAATTATTTTCCCGTCTTCTTGGAAGTGTTTTTCAGTAACTCCGTAACCATATTCAGGACGAGGCTCCGTTTGAATACATTTAGAAGCTACTTCAATTAGTGAACCTTCCGAATCAACTATTAATTCAGGACAAATTAATTTAACTTCTTCACCTTCCAAGTGAGAGTACACTAATTCGGATTCTATTTCCATATTATCTGTATCAATATCAGTTACATCTTCCTCCTGGGTTCTTCCAGTGATCTCTGAAGGCATAATGATTTTTGAATCCCTATAAACATTTAAATCATCAAAATAATGGGATAAGTAGTAATTTAATTCAAAACCTATTCTTTTGGAGCCATAATCATCATCTATAGCTACCTCTCCTTCATAAGACCATTTATCATTCACAGTTAGAGAAGGAGAACTAACTGAATAATTAAGATCAATTGGTATCTCCGAAACTACTTCCTCTATTTCACTTCTCAAAGTATTATCGTCACCTAGAACTTCGAAATGAATATAAGAATCCATTTCCTTTAGTTCTCCAGAAAATTCAGAGAAAAAACTGTTAAATTCAGGTTCATCGGGCAATTCAGCTTCACCGTTATCTTCAGGAAACTCCATTTCATCATTTCCACCTAGAAAATAAGTTAAAGGACCTAAGGATAAACCGAATAAAATTATGATTACGAGGAATAATCCTGATTTCTTCATTTTAATCACCTTGTAAATTATTACTTATCATTACTTCCTACATCTTTTATTTTCATCGCCTTTAATTATCCTTTCCCATAAATATATCTCAATTATCTAAATCGAGGAAAACCAGAATAGGTTTATATATCTCTGAATCAAAAATTACTAATGTCCTCATATAGGACATATTTTCAAGATAAACTCAATTATAAGCAGTTACTTTAACAGACAAAAGGAAGAAACAAGAGGAATACATATGGATAAATTTTACAGAATAGAATACATTGGAAAAATAAAGAGAACTGGAAAAGTCTTCGACACAACTGACGAAGAGACAGCCAAGGAAAATAACATATACAATGAGAAACTGGATTACGGTCCAAAAGATATTATTAGCGAAGATGAATTGATAGAAGGAATAACTGAGAAACTGAAAGAGATGAAAGAAGGGGAAGAAAAAGAATTTATTGTTCCTCCAGAAAAAGCTTACGGTAAGAGAGATCCTTCAAAAGTCGATATGGTTCCAAAAAAAGATTTCGATGATACAGATGTAACTCCAATGCCAGGAATGCACGTAATATTGGATGGAAAACCAGCTAAAATACAAACAGTTTCTGGTGGAAGAGTAAGAGTTGATTTTAACAATCCTTTGGCGGGAAAAAGACTTAAATATAAATTAAAGTTAAAAAAAGTCTTTGAAAAAGATATAGAAAAATCAAAAATACTAATAAAGGAAAATTTACCAGTTGACGAAGAAGAAATAGAAACGGAAGAAGATAAGGAAAAGAAAAAGATAAAAATTAAACTGCCTCCGGGAACATTCCCAGAGGATGAAGAAGAAGTTAAAAAAGAATTAAAGGAAAAGATAAAGGAAAAAACAGATTACGAAGAAATAGAGATAAGGGAAAAAACAATTGAAGAGGAAGATGAAGAAGACGAGAAAGAGGAGAATCAATAGATTTAAATACTTGTAGAAACAAGAACATTTTAACTCACCCCAAAACAACAACAAACACTCAGAATAAGATTAAATCCTTTGAATTCTTTACTTATTACCTTAAAAGGGGAAGTACTACAATGACACCTGAAAAAATAGAAGAAGAAAGAAAAAAAATGTATGAAAATCAATCAAGGACAACAACCCTAGGTTTAAAATCCGATGATGGAGTAGTCCTAGCAACAGAAAGCCAAGCATCAATGGGATACCTCGTAGCAAACAAATACGCTGAGAAAATAATTCCATTACAGGAACACATAGCGATAACCATCTCAGGAGGAGTCGGAGATGCACAAATACTCGGAAGAATAATGCAAGCACAAACAAATCTATACCAGCTTGAAAGAAAAAGAAAGATGGATGTAGATTCCGCAGCAACTCTTCTAGCAAACGTGCTACAAGGAAGAAGAATGCTACCTTACTATGTAAGCCTAATAATGGGAGGATACGACGAAGAACCAAGACTATACTCATTAGATGCATTAGGATCAAAGATGGAGAAAAAAGCAACAGCCTCAGGATCAGGATCTCCAATAGCATACGGAGTACTCGAAAATTACTTTGATGAAGAAAATGATACTGAAGAAAACTTGAAAATAGCACTAAAAGCAATACATGCAGCAAAAGAAAGAGATTCAATGTCTGGTGGAAGACAAATCCATTTGATGAAAATAACGGATAAAGGATCAAAAAAATACACTGAAGAAGAAATAGAGAAAATGAAAAAAGAAATAAATCTAAGAAAAATATAACGCCCAAAGGATATAAAAAAATAATTAAAAGGCTCACCCGCCTGGAAATTACATATAAATAATTAAAGGAACAATTAGAAATATAAGAAGAAATAATAAAAGAAACAGAACTTAGAAATGAACTATAAAACTAGTAAAACAGCTAAAAGAAGAAAAATAACTGAAAAATAAACAAAAGGAGTTTTAATTATGACATATTTAGATGAATTAAAAGAAGAAATAAGAGAAGAAATACCAGAAGAAGCAATGGTAAGCAAAATAGAAGCAGAAGGATCTGACTTAGTCCTATATTCAAAAAACATATCAAAACTCGTAAATGACGAGGAAATAATAAGAAATCTAGCTAAAAAATTCAAAAAAAGATTCATACCTAGAACAGATAAATCAATGTTACAACCACCTGAAAAAGCAGAAAAAACAATAAAAGAAATAATACCAAGAGACCCAGGAATACAATCAATGGAATTCAGTCCAAGTTTCAGCAGAGTAACAATAAGAGCAAGAAAACTTGGATTAATAATAGGTAAAAGCGGAAAAACGATAAGAGAAATAACAACAAAAACAGGATGGAAACCTAAACTACAGAGAAGCCCAAAAGAAGAACCAGAAACACTTACTGCAATAAGAAATATACTAGCAGAAGAAGAAAAACAAAGAAAGAAAATACTGGAAGGATTTGGAAAGAAAATATTTCAAGAACCTCCTAAAGAAGTAAAATGGGTTAAAACGACATCTCTAGGAGCAAACAGAGAAGTTGGAAGAAGCTGTTTCTTACTGGAAACTCCTGAAAGCAAAGTAATGTTGGATGCAGGAATAAAAGTTGATGGAAAAAATGAAGATAAGTACCCATATCTATCATCAATAAATTTCTCACTCGACGAATTAGATGCAGTAATAGTTAGTCACGCACACTTAGACCACTCAGGATTCGTCCCATACTTATACAATTATGGTTACAACGGACCAGTATATTCAACAACACCTACAAGAACACTAATGACTCTTTTACAAAAAGACTTCATAAAGATAGCGGAAAGAGAAGGTCAAAATCCACCATACACTCAAAAAGAAATCAAAAAACAGATATTACATTCAATAGCAAAAGATTATGGAGAAGTAACAGATATAACGCCTGATATGAGACTAACACTACAAAATGCAGGACACATACTAGGATCAAGTTTAACACATCTCCACATCGGAGAAGGAGCACATAATTTAGTGTACACAGGAGACTTAAAATTTGGATATACAGAAATGTTAAACCCTGCAAACACAAATTTCCCAAGAATAGAGACTCTTATAATAGAATCAACTTATGGAGGGCAAGGAGACAGACAAAAAGACGCTAGAGAAAGTAAGAAAAGATTAATAGAAATAATAAAAGAAACCACAGATAAAAATGGAACTGTATTAATTCCTGCATTCGGAGTAGGAAGATCACAGGCAATAATGCTCATACTGGAAGAATACCACAGAAAAAATGATTTCAATATACCTGTATACATAGACGGAATGATAAAAGAAGCTTCAGCAATACATACAGCATACCCAGAATACCTAAAAAGAAGCGTTAAAAAAAGAATACTACATAACAAATCACCATTCGAATCGGAAATATTCCAAAGAGTGGATAGAAATGAAAGAGATGAAATAACAGAGAGAGGAAGATCAGTAATAATATCTCCAAGTGGAATGATGTCAGGAGGACCTGTAATAGATTACTTTAAGAAACTATGTGGAGATTCAAAGAACCAAATAGTATTCGTAGGATACCAAGCACAAGGCACACTTGGAAGAAAAATAGAAAAAGGAAATAAAGAAGTAGTTCTAGAAGATAAAAATGGAGAACTAACAGAGTACAAAGTAAAAGCAGGAGTAGAAACAATATCGGGATTCAGTGGGCATGCAGACATAAACGAATTACTGGGATATTACAAAAAACTATCTCCAAAACCAGAAAGAGTACTAGTTGTACATGGAGAAGAAAATAAAACTAAAAACTTCGCAAAAAGCCTAAACTACAAATTTAAAGTAAAAACAACTTCACCTAAAAACTTGGAGTCAATCAGACTGAAGTAATCTTAATTCTAGCTTTAAATTTAAATCAGCTTCGAAATCACTTAGATTAACCTGACCTTTCAAGTTTCTAGGCAACTCAATATTAGCACTTTCAAGAGAAACAATATCATTTAATTCAATGAATTTTCTTTCTCCATCCATATGTTCGATTTCCCAGGCAACCCTTGAAGAAATGGAATCTACTAATGAAATACCAGTTGAAGAACCTTCTTTCTTTATCCTTCTGAAAGCTTCACCTACATTAGCTTTTGGAATAGCGTATAAAGAACCATTCCAAACATAGACTTCACTGAATAAGCCATCACTAGTAGCTTCATCTTCGCTTAAAACCCAAACTTGGAGATCTTTTCCTTTAAAAATAGTCTCAAGTAACTTAAAACTTTCTTTAGATCCTTTAACTCTCTCTTTAGAAATTCTATCTGACAAATTATTTTTTACTGATTTACCGAGCTCTGTAAACGGTTCTTTATCTATTTTTAATGTTTCTGATATTTCTTCATCTGTAAGAACTAATCTACCTGTTAATTGAGGATAAAGAACCTCCTGAACCGATAAAGAAACTTCTTGAGCAATCAAAGAAGCTATATCTATATTCAAATAACCTACAGGTTCATCAATATTGAAATTAGAGAGTACTGAAAAGGAAAACAACCCACATTCTCCTATATCATCTTCATCTAAAAGAACTCTTTCTTTTTGAGAAAGTGGTTTTGATGCCTTTTTTCTCTTATAAGAAAGTGAAGAACTTTCCTTGGATAATATCGATCTACAAAGATCATGAATGCTTTCCATATCTACATTTTTATCCATTATTACAACAGATAATTTGAAACCATCAAAAATAGATTGATAAGATGAAAAAAGCTTAATCGGAAGATTCATTTTATCCGAAGCACTCTCCAAAGTAGGCAACCATTTGCTAGATTCATCAAAGGGCATGAAGCCTCTTTTAGTTTTAATATAATCTCTTTCATCAATTTCTTGAAGTTCTAAGTTTTTTTCAGATAATAAATAAGGATTTAAAACTTCTTTATACCCGCTATTAATTAATTTACTTATAATTTCGCTTTCAAATTCCCTAACTTTATTTCTAAGAGTATCTGAATTTACATTGGAAGCATTTGAAGAGAATTGACCGATAAACACCATAGTTTAATTAATAAGGTTGTAAGTTAAATATGCAGTGGTTCATTAAGTGATACACAATGACAGAATGGAAAAAAGTGGAAGAAGTAAAAAAAGATGAAGAAGTGGGAAAAGAAGTTAACTTGAGAGGATGGGTCTACAGAGAAAGATCAACTAGTAAAGTAGCTTTCATAACTATAAGAGATTCATCAGGAATAATACAATGTGTATTCAAAAAAGGAACACCTGGTTTTGAAGAAGCAAAAGATACAAAAATAGAATCAAGTATAAAAATAAAAGGAGTCGTTGAAAAAGACGAAAGAGCACCAGAAGGATATGAAATAAAAGGAAAAGAGATGAAACACTATCAAAAAGCAGATAAATTTCCAATAACTGAGGATCCTTCAACATCATTTTTAATGGATGTCAGACACCTTTGGTTGAGAAGCACAAAGATAAATAAGATGCTTAAAGCTAGAGAAAATACTTTAAGTTATTTTAGAGACTTTTTCAAAGAAAGAGAATTTCACGAAATACAACCTCCACTATTAACTCAAGCAGGAGTGGAAGGAGGATCAACCTTATTTGATTTAGATTACTTTGATGAAACAGCTTACCTCACTCAATCATCTCAATTATACTTAGAAGCATTCATGACTTCTTTAGAAAAAGTTTACTGTATAGCACCAAGTTTCAGAGCTGAAAAATCCAGAACAAGTAAACATTTAACTGAATATTGGCACTTAGAAGCAGAGATGGCATGGTACAATAATAAAGACAACATAAAATTCCAAGAGGAAATGATATCTTACGTAGCTAATAAACTAGCTGAGGAAAATAAGAAAACATTAAAATACTTTGGAAGAAACCCTGAAGACCTTAAAAAGATAAAACCTCCTTTCAGAAGACTTAGTTACACAGAAGCTATTGAAGAGCTTCAGGATAAAAAAATAAATATAGAATGGGGAGAAGATTTTGGTTCAGGACATGAAAAAGCATTAACAGAAAACATAGAGAAACCATTAGTCATCTATAACTTTCCAAAGAAAATAAAACCTTTCTATATGCCAGAAGAAAAAGGAGAAAAAGAAACAGTTCTATGTAATGACATACTTGCTCCTGAAGGATATGGTGAAATAATAGGCGGTTCTGAAAGAATATGGAAATTAGAAGAACTTCTAAAAAGATTAGAGGAAACAAGTACTGATAAAAATGCTTACGAATGGTATATAGACCTGAGAAAATATGGATCAGTCCCTCATTCAGGATTTGGACTGGGAATAGAAAGAGTTTTATCCTGGTTATTCAATAGAGAACACATAAGAGAAACAATTGGGTTCCCAAGAACCATCAACAGAGTTTACCCATAAATTTAGATATATTCATTAACTATTTTATTATACTCATCTTCTGATATCTCTTGACAGACCTTTTCATCATGCACTAAAACGTATTTGTTAAGATTAATATCTGTTAGTTCCACTCCTGGAAATATCTCCAGGCTCTTTTCTTCTATTTCTCCATTTGGATATTCAATATTAGCTTTCATTATATTTTTATTCCCCTTTCTTTCAGCTTTAAAACCAACAACTTTACCTGGTCTAACTTTACAGTCATATCTATCATTGTGGATAGTGAAGAAATATTTGTGGACGTAGTTAGTGTCATCGAAAAGCCCTAAAAAACTTTTTTCTCTTTTTTTAAGATTTTTTAGATCTTCATATTCCTTTGGAAATATATTCTTAAGATCTTTTTCAGTAACTTTTCCTTCTCTAATAGTATAAAGAACTCTGCCTCTGTCTCCTTCCCTTATAGTTTTCTTTCCAGCCATAGCTATGTTCATAAACTGTTTTCTTTCTCCCGCAGAAATTTTCTTACCTATCATATTAATCTTAGTTAATTAGATTGGGTACCCGGAGTTGTTAAATTTTACCCCGAAATGATTAAACTAAGAAAACAATAATAGAAATATACAGTGAAAAAATGAATGAAAGCAAAAATGTGAATAAAGTAATAATAACTGGTTGCCCAGGCACAGGTAAGACAACATTAGCCGATGAAATTGGAAAATGCTTAGATTTAGAAGTTATTCATATAGATCAATATTATATAAAAAACAAAGGACTTTCAAAGGGATACGACGAAATTCGAGAATCAATTGAAGTTGATTTAGAAAAATTGAAGGAAAAATTGAAGGATAAAGAAGGGGTTATTGAAAGCCATTTACTCTGTGAGTTTAATTTAAAGAAATCAATAGTTATTGTATTACGTTGTGATACAGGTGAGTTGAAGAAAAGACTGGAGAAAAGAGGATACAGTGAAGATAAGATTAAAGAAAACCTTGAATCTGAAATATTTAATTATTGTGGGGAAGAAGCTCGTTCCAACTACGGTGAAAATAAGGTTTACGAATTAGATACAACTGATAAAACTGTGGAAGAAAACAAATCAAAAATAGTAAATATTATAAAAAGTAATCAAAGCTAGTTTTTTATTCATCTTCCTCTTTTCAATTTCATTGATTCATCATCTAATTCATTATCTTCACTTGGTTTTTTAAGAAAATACAAGGTTGTCCCAAGTATTAGAAATGCACCAAATATGTGTTTGTAAGGTATTTTTATTCCTTTTTCATCTGCTTGTTGAATTGATTTCTTTGAATAAATCATTGAATTAAGATATTCCCCATTCGAATGATAGTTTTTTGCTTTTTCCAAGTAATTCAAATTAATATCTTTCTCATCAGTTTTATCATTTACTTCTTGCATTCTATCTATTGAAGATCTTTCCATTTGAGATAGAAGTTTTTTGGAGTCCTCTATTAACTTTTCCTCTCTTCTAATATCTTCATTTATTTTTAAAGGGTCTTTTTGATCTAAAAGATAATTTATGTTTCTGTCTATGAGTTTTGACTCTCCTTTCATGTCTTTTTTTCTGTTTTTTAAATATTCTAAGTCTTCCTGAGTATACGGGATATGAGTATCATCTATTTTAAACTCAGAAGAATCTTTAAACGCTTTTTTCAACTGATTAAAAACCTCATCTAGCTCTTTGGAGTTTTCATTTATCCTTGAGTTTATTTTTTCCTTTATTTCCTTAATACTTTTTTCCAACTGATGAACACTCTCCTCATCTTTTTCTTTCATTTTTTCAATGTCTTTACAATCTATTATGAGACAAAAATCAGATAATTCTTTTTCTAACTCCTTTAATTCTTCAGAGAATTCCTTCTCTTCTTTAGGTTTTTCAATTGACTTGTTTTTTTCAGAGTAGTTCTTTTCTTCTTCAGAGTAAGTTTTCTCGTTTGGAAGCCTTCTTAATCTGTTAATTAGGTTTGGAGCTATTTCAACGATTTTTTCATACTCTCCATTCATTTGAAGATCTTTAATTCTTTTTATTTCTTCTTCAAGCTCATGGTTTACCTCTCTAGTATTATTTAGAAACTTAATTTCAACCAGAATATCTTGAGCTTTTTTCTTGAAATCTTCTTCAATGTAAATTAGTTTTATTTTGGCATGATTTTTCAATTTAGGTATTCTTATGCTCGTTTTCTCTGTTTCCATGGAATGAGTTTCTTCTAACATGTCTAAAGAATGAATTGATTCGTAGTTATTTGAGAACTCATTTACCGGGTAATTAGAATCAATCACTTTTGAAGGATCTATATTTCTTTTTAACGTGAAATTATAGATCTTTTCCTCGTGATTAATCAGCTCCATAGTGTGTTTTACTCTTCCATTTTTTCCAATAATTTTTTCTTCATTTACCTGTATCTCTGGAGGTCTTTGATATGTTAACTTGATTTCTTCCTTTTCTTTGATAGGTTTGAACACTATTTTATTGTTTATTCTTTCCAAGTTTGGATTTTTATGAATTATCTCTGTTTTTGAACATAAATCTAAGTTTAAATATACTTTAGAGTTCTCTACATTTCTCTTTATTTCAATTTGCTTCTGTTTAGTTAGTCTTTCTTCAGTAATTGAAATTCTCTTTGATTCTTTTTCCGTACAGAGGAAAGGCGTGAATTTTGCTCTTTTTGTTTTTTCTATCGTTTCCTGTGGATACACAGTATTTATTCTTAAATTTAATTCATCTCTTTTCGGAGATCCTTTCAGTTCTATATCTCCTGAAATTTCTTTATTTATGTAAATATTGTGTAGAGGAACCGATAATGGATTATGAGCTGTTATTTTTATTTCTCCAATTATCTCTTCATTGCAATTGTTTTTTATCTGATCTTTAATCTCTATATTAGTGTTTTCTTCTATTACTGCTGATTTAAATTCTTCAATAAGAGGAGAGGTTTCCCTTATTATTTTTTGATATGTTTCCAGTTTTTCTATCGGGTAATCTAAACAAGGAGTATTTTTTACTCTGTTATATTGATTTCTAAGTTCTCTTAATCTATTTTTATTTATCCCTAGATTCCTTTCACCGTACGACGTAGAGGTTATTTTTTGAATTGAATTGAGAAGATCATTTGCCTTTTCTTCTTTTAAACGTATTCTCTCTTCGAGAGGAGAAACTCTGATTATAATAGTTTCTTTTATCTCATTTAATGTTCTTTGAATATTTGGAAGAAGTATAGGGTCTCTAATTTCTTTTAATTTTTCTAATTTTAGCTTTTTATCCTCTAGTTGATACCCTAATTCTATGTATTTGTTTACTTTATTTATCTCTCGGCTTATTCTTTGCTTAATAGGAGCTAAATCTTTTTCTTCGAGCTCCTTTATTGTTTTTATATATCTTAAGGTATCTTGAAGAGAATTTATTTGTTTACCTATTGTTTCTTGATTTCTTGATCTCTCTTCTTTTTCTTTTATTTCTTTTCTATATTCGGTCAGTAATGATTTCTTTAAATCTCCTTTTTCAATATCTATTTGTCTTTTATAGTTCTGTTTTATCTCTTTTAATCTCTTTTTAGTGTTTAAAGCTGTTTCTAGTCCTTTTTTTAGCTCATTATTTATCCTTCTATACTTTTTTATTGATCTAGATAAGTAATTATTTTCTTTATTTTCATATATTCTTTCAGCTCTTTTAGACTGTATTTTAACATTTTCTTTTATCCTTATCAGTTCCCGAAGTTCTCTTTTAGGAGATCCTGTTAGTTCTGAATGTTTTATTTCTCCTTCAAAACTTTCAAATACTTCTTCATCTACTTTATCTGCATCTTGATTATCTAAGTAAATTATTTCTTCTTCAAGTTGACTCAATAGTCTTCTGTGTTCCTCTCGATTTTTCTGGAGGGTTTTATTCATTCTCAAAATGTTTCTTTCAGTTAATTCTTTGAATACACTGTATTTTGAAACTAGAGAATTATAAGGGCTGTTTATAAGATTGTAGAGTTCGGGAGATATTCTTTCAGCTATTTTTATTTCTCTCGATATCTCGGCCAAAATCGAAGCTATATCATCTTTTTCATAGGAATATTCTTTGGATTTATTTAATCTATTCAGCATTTCAATTGTTTTCTTGTAAGATTGTTTTGCTGGCCCTGTGTAGTTATCTGCACCTATTCGTTCCAATTTTAGTTTTGTTAAGTGTAAATCAGTTATTATTTCTTTATAAAGTTGCTTTGATGACCATAATGAAGTCATGTAATGTTCCCTGGTTTCTCTGTGAAGCCTTTCCACTTTATCTACCTTTGTTTCTAAAATACCTAAGCTAGCTATTTCTTTGAAGTATTCCCATCCCTTGTCCAACCAATTGTTGTATATTCTTTGAGATGCTTTGGCCTTTGCCCTCGCATCGTAAGCATTTTCCCATGATTTCTTCATGTATTCATCCGTTTCTTCGTTTATACTGTGTTCATTTAACTTTCCCTGTATTGATTGAGGCACTTCAAGTTTATTTGATTCTCTGAGAGCTTCCTGTATCGGAACTTGATGAGGTATCCCTTGAGGTCCATAAGTTAAAGGAGATATTTGGCCCGCTTGCATAGCTGAAATTAGAAATAGTATAGAGAAAGACAGAGAATAAAAACAGTTTTCATTACTCGGGAAGCTACCCATGTTTCTTTTAAGCATATTTTGTTTTTGTTTTATATGTTTAAAGTTATTTTTTCCATTCTTTTAAGTTAATATCAGTTAAAAAAGAATTTATCTTAGATAAAATGCTTTTTGAATTCTTATTGATTATTTTAATATCTTTGAATTCATTTTTACCAATAATAAAGAGTTTTTGTTCTTTTAAACCAATATGTGGAAGGTCTAGGATAGAAAGGGAAACCTTTTTAAAGGTATGTTCATTTATTATTATCCAGATTGATAACAAAGATGTGTTAATCAGAATAAAATTAATTAAAGATAGGAGGATTTGAAATGGCTTCAAAAAAATACGTAATAGCTAAACAGCTTGGAGGAAAAAAAGTTATAACCAATAAAGGCGAAGAAGTAGGACGCCTTAGTGACGTTACTATTAATGAAAAAAGCGGTGACTTGGAAGCAATGGTCATCGAAGCTGATGAAAAATCAAGAATAGCTAAGGATCTTGTAGGGTCTGACAGCATGGCTAGAATTCCGTTTAAAGCGGTTTTTTCTGTATCAGATGTCATCGTTGTTGATGAGACTCTGCTGGTTTAATTTTTTATTTAGAATAATTGGGTAATATGTGATCAGTGTTAGTTATTCCTTTCATTGATCCAGCTCGAGCACTATTTTTCCATCTTTTATTTTTACCCCATGTTTTTTCAGTTTTTCTCTTCCCTCTTTTCCACTTTTAAAAAGTTCCACTGCCTTTGATATTTTATCATAGTTTTCGTATATCATATCTCCTTTCTTCTTCTCTTTCTTTGATTGTTTTTTAAAGTTATCTATAGCTCTTTTTTGATGTTCAAGCCTACTTTCAAGCTTTTTAAGTTTTTTACCTTTTTCTTCCTTTTTATCTTTTTCTTTAGTGTAGTTTTCATCCACTGCTTGGTTTATCGACTCATATTTTTCTTCTATTTCTCCTTTAAGTGGGATCGGATTGATTTCTCCGTTTTGTTTGACTGGTTCAGAGTCTTTTTTGAGTGTTTCAATCATTGATTCATATATATTCTTCGCCTCTTCTTCTGTAATCTCTTCTTTATTCTTATTAACGCCTGATTTTTTACATATGTATTCCGCTAAATTTCCTCCTAATCCTCTATCCACAGCTAAATTAACAACTATTTTTTTACCAATGTTTATTTTTCCATCTTTCTTTTCTTTGAATGATTCTTTAAATTCCTTGAAAGTAATTTCATAAGGGTTCTCCGTGTCCGAAGGAGGATATTTGTATTCTGAGTTTTTAATTATTTTTCTATGTTTCCATTCTCCTCTCCTATGTGCGTATATGATTTCTTGATTTTCGTTTAGCAATATTAAGTTTCCATCTCCAAACAACTCAGCTATTACTTTCTTTTCATTCGAAAAACTCATTTCCACTACTCTATCAAACCCTATTTGCTTTATTTCTTCTAGTCTAGTGTTTGAAAGATGTTTCCTGAAAACCATTGAAGATTGCATGGCTTTTTTAGGTGCTTGTATCCTGTATTTAGTTATATTCATTCTTTTACCTGGTTCTATTAGAAGATCCTTTGATTTTGGATTGAATCTGAACCTGTATAAATCTTTGTTTAATTGCTGTACTTTGTTCAAGTACTTTCCCTCTATTTCAGGTTTTATTTCTTCTATTAGTTTTCTCAACGTAAGACTTGAGATGGCAGATTCCATATTATGTCCCTCCTGAATATTCCCAGATATATTAAACCTGTTATTGCTCCAACTAAATGAACTATTGTACTGGTTCTCGATTCTTCTTCTCTTCTTACTCCTTCTTCCATTATCTCTTTTTCTTGTGTTCTTTCAAGTAATCTTTGAATTACATCACTCATATTTCTTTCTATTTTTTCTTTTTCTTCCTTTTCTTGTTCCATTTTTTCCTCTATTTCTTCAAGTTCTTCACAGGCAGTTTCATTTAATTCTTCGTAACATAGGTATTCGAGAGATTTCTCTTGTTCTGTATAGTTTTGAATCTTTTGTTCCTTTTCATCGAATCTTTTTTCTATTTCTTCCGCTTCTCCCTCTATTTTGGCTGCTTCTTCTTCTAAAATACCTAATTCTCTTCTTGTATGTTGTTCAACCATTGGGGACGCTACATGTAGAAATGCACCAAATATAAGTATCGCTATTAATGCTTTTTTTAGATCAATGAAGATTGATGCTGCTAATATTCCTGAAATTGCTGATGATGCACCGACTAGAACTGTTTCGTAAGGTGTTAAAATGTGAAATATTATTCCGGATGTTATTGCTGATATGAAAAATATCAATACATAGTCCTTTGTGTCTAATTTCTTTTCAGCGATTATTCCAACTGCGAAGAGAAGTGCTACATTCGCTAATATGTGTTGTGGGCTAAGGTGAATAAAAGAATAGGATAGTACTGTTAGAGGTCTTTCCAACATGAATCCATAAGCAATTAAATGGTAGTTAGGTATGTATAGGTATCTGTAAGCTAGAGCTAGGTAGATAGAAACTATAGCTATAATGAAAAATACAGTTAATGTTCCAGTTGGAAGATCATTTATTTTTTTGATTTTTTCAAATAACTTTTTTCTTATTCTATCCGTATTCATCTTCATCGTATTAATTATTGAATCGAAGATAGTAATTGTTTGGGTTTTAGAGGAAATACCCTCAAATCTATCTTAAGTGTTTTGCTGCTTTCATCGCTATTTTTGGACTTCCTTTAAATAGTTTCACAAATTTCTTTAGGTTACTGGCATCAACTAAATCAAGAACTTCATCTTCACCTATTATTTCTCTTAGTTTGTTTAAATCTTTGTCTGTTAGGGATTCTGCAAAGTTTCTGACTTTCTGTATGTCTTTTAATTGGTTTCCTCTTTTTTCCCACCATATTTCGGAAAATTCGGAAAGAACTTCTGCGGAATAATCTTCCTTTTCAATAGCTTTCTGTGCTATTTCTGCAGCTATCCTTGCTGATTCCATTGCTTGTCCCATTCCTCCTCCATGTATTGGGTTAACCATGTGCGCTGCATCTCCTATAACCATTAATCCGTTCATGTATGGTTTTTCTATTGGTTCTCCAAGAGGTATTCCTCCTCCTTTTTTCTCAGTTACCACTGCATCTTCAAAATATTCTGGATGATTTCTTATCCACTCATCCAAGTACTGCTTTGCTGATTTTTCAGCTTTTGGAGGGTTTATTCCTATTCCTACGTTTGCTACATCTTTGTCCTTGAAGAATGCCCATACATATCCTCCAGGTGAGATATCGTTACCTAGCCATATATGGATGTATTTTGAATCTTCTTCCGTGAAACTAAGATTTGTCATTTCATATTCGTATCCGGAATCCATGTCTTTAATTGGATTGGATGTGTTTAGTCCTGCTGATCTCGCTATCTTTGAATCAACTCCGTCAGCAGCTATAACTATCTTTGCTCTGTATTCTTTTTCTTCGCCTTCGTCATTTTCCACTACTATTCCTTTTACTTCTTTTTCTCCGTCTTCGTTTTCTTCCACTATTGCTCTTTTTGCTCTGGTTTTGAGCATATATTTTGCTCCTTTTCTTCCAGCTTGTTCCGCCAGTTTCTTTTCGAATATTTTTCTTTCTATGACGTATCCTTTGTTTTCAGGATCTATTTTTAGTGATTTTTCATTTGGAGGATATACTACAGCTCCTTTTGTTTCTCTTTTACACCAATCTGAATCGTATTCTATGTCAGCTATCTTCATCCATGCTTCTCCTAGGCCTTCTCCACACCTTACAGGTGTTCCTAGTTCAGCTCTTCTTTCAATTACTAGTGTTTTTAAGCCTCTTTCTGCACAGTCTCTTGCTGCTATTGACCCTCCTGGTCCTGCTCCAACTATTATGACATCGTATTCATCTTCAAAATCTATTGCTGTTTGAGTTTTATTCGTCATTTCTATTCACCTTATTTATTTATCTTTAGCGCTTTTACAGGGCAGAATTTTACACATGTTCCGCATTTCACGCATTTATCGTGATTTATCGTTAATTCTCCGTTTTTTATTTCTAAAGCATCTTTTGGACACAGTGATACGCATCCTCCACATGCTAAACATTTTTCTTGATTTAGTTCGAGACTCATTTTTCCACTTCCTAATTATTTGAAAATTTTTTAGATATTCATCTTTCCTTTCTACTTTAGATTATTTTCCTTCATCTATTTTATATTCTTTGTTGTTCAAGCAACAAAATCATTCTTCGAATGTCTTATATTCTCGATCATTGTACATGTAATTGAATTTCTTTATTTTCTTTCCTTTATGTCTGAACTGTTCTTTGAGTTCATCTATTGTTCCGTAGTATTTTCTAAATTGGTGTTTATCATTTGGATTTATGAAGAGGTATTTTTCATTTATATTGAGCTGTATTATAGGGATTCTTTCATTGTCGTCTAAAGTAGTCATAACTATGTACGTATCCGCACCTAAGTGCCTGAATGTTGTACATAATAAAATGGCTCTGTCTTCATAATCCGTTATTTTTTCATCTATGATGGATTTTATATTCATCCAGTGTTCTACAGGCAGAGGCTCACATGATTCTATTTCCTTCATTATTTTATTATAAGCTTGTTCACATGCTTTTAGTGTATCTTCTTCTTCAACTCCTGAAAGGTATTCTCTGAGATTTATATTATCGGGTTGTATCAGTTCCTTCATTTCTTGAATTGTTTTCTTTTCATTCTCCTCTATATGATCAGAATATTTTTCAAGAACATATTCCAGCATTTTTACCCTTGGTTTGAGATCTTTATATTCTTCAGAATCTTCTTGGCTTATTTCAGTACTTTTTTGTTTTTTCATTTCCTCTATTATACTCTTCTTTTGTTCTATCTTCATTTCTCTATCTCTTATCTTTGATTGCATTTCGTTTATTTGTTTCGCTAAATCCTTTTTATCTTGTTTAAGATTCTCTATTTCTTCATTCGCATTCTCAAGTTTCCTCTTCAATCTTTTTTTTTCTTTCTTTTCTTCTTTAAATTCAGCTTTTAGCCTTGTTAAAGTCATTCTTCTCTCTTTTTCTTCTTGCCCAAGTTCTTTCATTGCTTCTTTATATTCTAAAGAAGCTAATTTGTCGTATCTGTCTTTTATCTCTCTGTCTATTTCTTTGATTTGGTCTCTTATTTCTTCTGTTTCTCTACCTATTTCCTTAAGCTCATTTTCTTCTGCTTTTAACTCTGCTTTCCTTTTATTGAGCTCCTTTATCTGTTTTTCTATCTCTCTCTTCTTCTTTGGTCTTCCAAGACCATTCAAAAAAGATCTGAGTTTTTTCTTCATATTTTCCCCTATTTAGATTGGTTCCCCGTAAAATAATAAAATATGGTTTAAAAAAGGAATAAAAACCAAGGGTTTTAAGTCAGATGCTATTAATAAAGATGAGTGACTCAAAGGAAAAAAATAATGAAAAGTAATTTTAAGAGAAAAATACAGTTGAAGTGATAGAATGAAGCTAAATTTTTTAGGAGCATGTAGAGAAGTAGGAAGATCAGCAATTTTAGTAGAAACTAACGACAAAAACGTGTTGTTAGACTGTGGGATAAATCTCGGAGGAAAGGAAAGAGAAGAAAGATACCCTTACATCACTGACGAAGTGATGGAAAAACTAGACAGCGTAGTTATAAGTCACGCTCACTTAGATCACAGCGGTTATCTACCTCATCTATATGCAAGAGGATGGAGAGGGAATGTATACACAACTAAACCTACAAGAGACTTAATGCAGCTTCTGTTAGCGGATTATTTATTTATAGCGAAGGAGAACGACAGAGCAGAGTTCACAATGCAAGATATAAACAATTTAATGAGAGACATAAAACATATAGATTATAATGAAAAAATAAATCTATCTAAAGAAACAAAATTATCTCTCTATAACGCAGGACATATACTTGGAGCAGCAATGGTAAAGATAGAAGACTCTGAAAAGTCACTTTTATACACAGGAGACTTTTCTT
>PULY01000037.1 GCA_003551125.1 Candidatus Iainarchaeum sp. | reverse complement strand
TTCAGAAGTATCTGCATCTACAACAACCTTACCATCCGATAGCTTAGGATAGGGATAATCATACTCTGGATCCTTTTCTGCCTTCTGATGATATATCGAGTCGTCAAAAGAACTTGAAGATACTACAAACTTATCTGCTACCTTGCAAATAGCTGGTTCATAAGGAACTAAATCTTCCTTGAAGAATAACGCATTTTCTGGATTAAGCTCAATAAAGAAATCGGGTTCACTATGACCTATCATCAAGAGCCAACCTTTTGCATAAGGATCATAGCATACCATCTGAGCACCTAAGGCTGGAAATTCTATAACCTTCTCGTTTTCTTCATCATATATATAATTCATTGACCTTAACCCTAACACAGGTTGAGCTGCCACGGTAAATCCCATTACAGCCTGACCATCCAAATGGATATATGACTGGGTCTGTGGAGCTACGCCTATCTTAGCCCTAACTCCACACACATCGTTGTAAGTAGCCTCCGCACCTTTTCTACCCAGTGCTCCCCAGAATTCTATCTCTTCTACTAAATTATCGTCATCATCATATATTTCGACAGTTTTCTGTTCAACAGCTTCAGCATACAAGTATTCATCATGAGGGTTAATATGAAAAGGATGAGATTCTACCACAGAAATGCTACCATCTCCGTAAGCATCTTCTGCAAAGTAATTAAATACTTTATCGAAATGACCTATATGGTACCAATGTCTTATATCCGAATTATGGTCAAACCTGTAAGGATTTAGATACTCGGTAGGATTAACTTCCTCTTCCTCATCTTCTACCTCTATAGGCTTGTCAGGTAACGTATGCCATCTAGCACCTGCTACAATCCCATAGCCACCCTTCTCAGGTAAATATACCACTAATATCAATGAGTAAGGATTATCCCTTGCAATCCTCCAAGGATCATCAGTATATTCTAGTACTTCATCTTCAGGTTTTTCTACTACCTTAAACTTTCTAGCTGGATACCTATTATCAGGTTGTTCTTCAACTAAGATATAATTACACTTATTCTTGATCTTTGGTGAAATATGACGCAATTCATTCAATAGTCTATCGGACTCCAAATTCTGCTTACGCATAACTACATACACCTCCACAAATTAATCTTTAAAAAATCCTATACTATATATATACATTTAATCCTGACCTAACCTTGCACCTCCCTCACGAGGACTATAACATTGACAACCTGATTGATCTTCACCCGCATAAGGGCACTCCTCACCGATACCTACCTTTTCTTCGTAACAACCTGGAACACACAACCCCTTACCTTCGTCATAATTCTTGCACGTTTCATCCTTCTGTTCTATAGCATCCTCTAAATCCTCAGTAATTATTTGCAGATTACCATACTGCCTTTTCATCTCATACTGCCTTTTCATCTAACACACCTCCACATCATGCTTAATATATTTTTCTACCTAATCATTCATCAGTAACTCCTGAAACTATATAGTCATAGTTCACCTGAGCATTGCCACGCACTATCGCATTGCCACATATCACAGCTTCACCAAATACTTCAGCGTATTCAGTTACTTCTGCATCACCACGTACCTTAGCATTATCATATACCTTAGCTTTTTCAGATACTATAGCATTATCATATACCTCAGCTTTTCCATACACCATAGCATTATCATATACCTCAATACCACCAAATAATATAGCATACCCAAATACTTTTGCATTACCAAATACCGCAGCATCGCCAAATACTACAGAATTACCAAACACTTCAGCATTACCAAATACATCAGCGTTACCCCGCACTATTGCGTCACCAGATACCACAGCATTACTATATAAATCAGCGTCTTCTGCCACCTCAGCATTATCAGATACTATAACATTATTCGCCAATATAACGTTCCCAAAAACTTTAGCATCTTCATCTACATAAGCATTATCTATTACTAAAGCGTCATTATAAACCCAACAATCACCATCCTGTGATAAGTTATGATAACCATCCACAAACCCACCTAAATCACCTTCACGCACATCACTAAACGATTTAAGGGCACGGATACGATAATGCCCGTCTTTAATCTCGCTAGTAAGTTCGTATTTACCACCCCTGCTTTCGTATAGCTTCCTACGCATAAAAATACCTCCATATAATTTAATATCAACTAATATATAAAATATATATACTAACCTTCCATTACCTTCAAAGAGTATTCCATCTTAGAAGCTATAAAATCATAATCAATCATACCTTTATCATTTAGATCATCTATAATTATTTTATATACGCTATTAACCTCTACTACAAACTTTATTAACCCGTGTATACAGTATATAGATATATTGTTAAACCTTTTTATAACATCATTACATACATACATTACCATCTTTTCATGATTAAACAAATTCTCCGACATATTACCACCATGAGCCATCTTAAAAAGTAAAAAATCCCTCAAGCTATCGAATAAACTAACAACAAATTTACTAACACATTCGTTTTTTGCTACCCTTAACATCGGGTCTTCTTCCATACACCCCATCTTTACTTTCAGATTCTCATAAGAGTTATCCATCCACCCTGCTACCGACACAGGTTTAAAATGATCGCTCAAATGAGGATATAACCTCCTAAAAACATCTACCCTTGCCAATTCACACCCAAAATAATTATAGTTTTCTTTTGACTCCATCATTAAAGACATCAAAATACCTCCTCAGTATATTATATTCAAATTCTGCTGTATCACATAAGCCACAATATAATTAGAATCATGGCATTCATCCACATATTTTGCCAAAGTATCCACGCAATTCCACCTTGAATACCCTTTATTCTTCACCCATTTCTTATAATCATTCGATAACTCTTCACCATCTAGTTTTACATTCATTCGATTATATACTGAATCAAAACTAGCCAAACCTATTACCTCCCTATAAATATAATACTCTATCGCCGACCTTTAAACAATCTAGAAAACCTGCCATCCTTACTATCCTTCTTTTTTACTACCGTTAAATCGTCCTTACCAAAGCTTACGTCTTCATTATTCACTACATGCCATACCAACTTTAACGAACCGCTTAACCTTGCCATATAATCACCTTCCATCTTACCAGCTACATCATGTGCCTTCTCCATAATACGTTTAAGAGACCAACCGTTATACACCTTCATAAATAACACCCCCTCCCTTCAAACACAAAAAAGCTACTAATGCTAACATTAACACTCTAATGCAACAAAAACAGGACAAGAACCACCTTCACCATTTACTAGTAGCGACACACCAGTAGACCTATTAAACACCCTCACACATCTGACTCTACCTGCTTCATCCTTACCACCCTGACAAGACGATAACCAAGATCTCTCTAAATTCAAATTACCCACGAATTCATTAAACTCGTCATTCGACATATCTACTTCTTTTATAACTACATAAGGTTCTTGAATGCCATACAATCTTTCTAAATCTTCTATATCAGATATTATCCTAACAAATTCTGCCACTTGACGAGCCATTTACCACTCCCTCCATCTAAGCGAAAGTTTTACATTCTAAACATAGCATTCATCTCACAGATAAAACAGTGAGATGAATGCTTACCTTTCTCATAAATCCTTCGCAAACTAAATCGTAATTAAACTAATCATATCAATCTTCCATAGCTTCTTCTTCAGCATCAGCCAATACTTCCAATACGTCGTCCACGCTCAATCCTTCGTACTCTCTTGATATAGCTGCAGCTAAAGTTCTACGATCTCCAGGCTCATACGGATCAAGTGCGTTAATGTAATCTAAAGCCTCTCCTGTAGTAGTATCCCATATTGCAGCTAAATCCGCAGCTATTTCTCTCTTGTCTCTATCATTTTCATCTTCTTCACGCAACATTCTAGGTCTACGTCTAGTAACCCTCTCCATTAGTCTTCTGCCTCTCTGACGATCTTCTCTGAAAGATCTACGATACCTTCTTGACATAAAAAAATCCCTCCTTTCCTTTAACAGCTTATAAATTAACCTATATCCTCTCCCGTTCTATCCTTCTATGTATTGCTTCTTCTAAATCAGCCCTTAAATCATCCATAAGTTTTATAGTTACTCCCCAGTCAAACTTAAAATTTCTCATAGACATTCCTGGAATTTCTATATCAAAAGGTGTATAAAATTTGAAAATTTCACGGACACTCTTCAATAACTCTTCAGTTTCCGATAAAGAATCTATGCTTAAAAGAGTTCTACGACCTGCAGCGTTCTGCAACCATACCTTATACCTATCATCTTCTTTTTCTATAACCATCATTTCATTAAAACCACCCGAAGATATGTAATCACCTGCACCATCACCATCAAAACTTTCTTCAAATTCAAAAACGCTCCCTAAGCCTATAAGGTTAAAAGATAATATATCATTTATAAAAACGTCTATACCATTCACATCTACCGTAATCGTCTCATTACCATCGTCATCTTCAACAATATCATACGTAATAAATAGCTCACCGCTCTCTAGCACACAATTCACCTGAAAATTTGTTTCACCATCAATCGGTTCTTTCAATTCAATAGGAACACCTACAAATAATCCATCAAACTCTTCCTGTAAAACATCTATAAAACCTACTATTTCACGTTCCTCATCCCTTTCTATTCTTACCCCTTCATCCAACCTTCTACTATCAAACAATTTTTTACGCATAACACTCGCACCTCCAAAACATTCTACTGCTTCAACTTATCATTAACCTCAGATATAAGATCCTCAAGTTCATT
>PULY01000042.1 GCA_003551125.1 Candidatus Iainarchaeum sp. | reverse complement strand
ATGTTTCTCCTTTTTCTCTGTACTCGAAATAAACATCAGCCTCCTCATATTTCTCTAATTCAGTTATTTCACCTTGTAGCTCTGCTGATTCATAAGTTACATTTGTTGCTAATGATGTCTCCACTCCAACTTTCCACTCTTGATTTACATAAAAAACAACATCGTCGTTGTCCGCCCAGCTTCCAGGAGCACATGTTTGGGGATTTAAGCCTCCTGTCTCATAGTAGGCATATGCTCTTACTGCATGGTAGCCTGTGGAATTATCTAGTTCGAATGGTTCAAAGTTAATTTTTTCGAATCCTGATTCTGGGCAGGATAATGCTTGTTTGTTTTCCCAATTTGGCTCTGATATGTTATTTGTGTACACTACTCCTACATCTGTATCTGTACTATAACAATAGACCCATGCAGATACGTTAATTGTATGTCCTTTGGTGAAGTAAGATTCTTCGTTGTTGGTTATTGTTATGTTTTCAACAGATTCATCACTCATGTAACTTCCAAAAGTTCCGTCTGTACAATCGTCTATTGTGTTTGGCCAGTTTGGTTCTGTTTCTCCTGTGATATCGTTCCTTGACATTAGGAGAGAGGAGTTTGCGATGCATGTTGATGTGTTGAAGTTACATATAGGTGCTCCTATATTGGAATCATATACTGCTGCTGTTGTACCTGTAGAAAAAATCTCTCCGGACCAAGTTGGTTTTATCCCTTCAAATTTCGCATTAATGGAATAATCTCCAGTAACATTGATTGTTGTTTCTGCAGAGTATATATCTCTTATTGTATCTGTATCTCCTCTCCATCTGATAAAGTCATAATTCTCATTCGCTACAGCTTTAAGTTGAACTTCAGTTCCATTTTCATATAAATAATTTCCTTCTCCTGGTTCCTTTACTGTTCCTTCTCCCGTTGAAGATATTGATAAAATATTATCTCTATCCAATCTTTTATCTGATCTACTAAAGTCATTAGAATCATCTGAATCATTATTTTCAGCCTGTGAATAAGCTATAGGAAAGGATAAAAATAGCATTATTATTAATATTAAAATTGTTAATGCTAAAAACTCTTTTTTGATATTTTCTGAAAACATTTAGAACCAATACAAAAATAGGGATTGATAATATTTAAAAATAACTATATTACCTACTTATACTAACTATCTTTTACGATATTTCTTCTTTAATCTTATTGTACACTTCTTCTAATTCTTCAAGGGATAAATCCTTTACTTTTCTGTCATCTTCTCTATCTATGCTGAATCCGTATTTCATCGCGTTTCGAAGATTTTTATTTCTATATCTGAATATTTCTCTTATGAATTTATCGTATTTTTCATCTCTTTCTTTATCTCTAGGTTCTAAAACCATTACTGCTGAATCCACTTTTGGCATTGGATAAAAATGTCTTTTAGATATTATTTCTTTCAATTCTGGCTTGTAGTATGTTTGTATCATTACGCTGAGTCGCCCGTAGTTACTTTCTCCGGATTCAGCTACCATTTTTTCTCCTACTTCTTTTTGGTAAACTAAAACCGCTTTTTCAAAGTCGTAATCGAGCAATTTAAACGTAAAAGGTGTTGATATGCTGAATGGTAAGCTAGATATTGTTTTGTTAAATTCAGGGTAATCTATTTCTAAACAATCGTCCCATATGTACTCTATGTTTTTGTATTTCATTAATCTTTCTTTTAGAACAGGTTTTAATTCTTTATCTTTTTCTATTGCTATTACTTTTCCCGCTTTTTCAGCTATTTCTTGAGTTAGAAAACCTGGTCCTGGTCCTATCTCTAGAACTGTATCAGTTGGTTTTATTCCTCCATATCTTGCTATTCTTTTTATTATACTTTCGTTTTTGAGGAAATATTGGTCCAGAACTGGGTTAGCTCTAAATCCGTATTTATTTTCAAGTTTCCTAATCCTTTTCTTCAGAGCCATATGGTTCCTTTCTTATTTCTTTGAGAAATTTGACTATTAAAATTTTATTATCTTCTTCTGTTTCTTTTTTTCTTCGGCTTTCTAGTGAATAAATTGTATTTTGTGTTTCCTTTTAGTTCTTCAAGGAGTCTTTTAGATAGAGATTTCTCTGGATTCGGCATTAGGTCTATTCTTTCTTCTATTTCTTCGTAGGATTTAAATTCTTTTTTTCTTCTTTCATCTAGAATTTTTTCCATGTGTTTTTTCCCTATACCTGGAAGTAGTTCTAAACTATGTTCTTTTATTGTTATTGCTCCTGTTTTATTGAAAAATCGAATGAATTTATCTTCATTTTCTTCTACAAGTGTTTCAGTGACCTTTTCCAGTTCATTTTTAGCTGTATTTGTTAGGTCCCTGTATCTTAGAGTTGATTTTATGTATTCTATTTTCTCTCTGTCTTCTTCTCCAATGTAGATTTTTTCTCCAAGAGATATTTTTACATCTTTTTTAGGTACTAATTCGAGTAACGTGAAGTGATTTGTGCCTATAGCTTGGACTACTGGTTTCTTTTTGTAGTCTCTTTTGTAACCTTTTTTTAGGTATTCCAGTACTATCGCACTTTCTTCTTTTTTCATTTTTAATCTTCCTCATGTCTTTATTTGGCTTCACGTAAATCATCTATTATTTTCAGAATCTTTTTTGTTTTTTCTTCATCGACATCGAATCTTTCTTTTTCGAACACTAAATTTACTTGATCTTTGTTAAATGGTGCTAAGTTTACAAGTCTCACCGCTAGTCTCTCATCTATATCTAAGTCCTTTATTTCTTCCACTGCTTTTTTCTCTCTTTCTACTTCACTTTTTCCAAATTTCTCAGCGTATTGTAATGTGGTTTTTTGCTCGTAGGATAGTTCTTCTTCGTCTTCAAGTTGTTTTTCTCTTTTTTTGAGGTTTTCTTTTACCTCTGAAATAGTTATTGGTCTTTTATTTTTGATTTCTTTTCCTATCATTTTATTCACCTGTGTAATCATTTTTTAGTTTACATCTATTTTGAAGCTTAATCTATTTTGTTTTTCTTGGTTTATAATCTCTACATAGTTCATATTTTCTGTTCAGTCCTTTTCTTCATCTTTCTTAGCTCTTTCTTGTTTTTTTAGGTGTGCAGGATGTATTATTTGCTTTTTAATTGCTTTTTGATCCTTCAATTCTACTATGTAGCAATTTCCTTGTTTTCCTACTATTTCCCCAGTTTTACCGAAGAATCTTTTGTACGGTAACCCTGACATAATTGATGGATCTGGTTTTACATGTACTTTGTCTCCTTTTTCGAATTCTTGAAGTAGTTTTGTGATGTTGGGCATTCCTTTTTCCCTTGTTTTCTTCGTCATCTTCTTTCTTGTTCTAGCTCTCGGTCCTTTTTTCTTGAATTTAACCATTTTGTTCGCCTCCAAATCATTAGTTTTGCTTAGTATTCTTTATGTATTTCTTAGTTTTAAGTCAAGATTTCACGTGTTTACAGTACTTCTGCTTATTCGTAGATTAGCATTTGACTTTTGTTTTGGGTTTTTCTCTTAATGTGTATTTTATTTTTATATCCAGGTGTATTTATAAATTAGCATTAGTTTTTGCAAAAATTTATATAATAGAGAATGCATAAATATTTCAATATCGGAGAATTGAAAAAGTGATATAAATGGGAGACAGTGGAGATAAAGGATTGGATATGGAAGAATTTGGAACAGAGTTAGTTCTAGGTATATTTGCAGTTTTCTTAATTTTCGAGTATTCTCTCCCCAGTTCAAGCGTTTATGGAGCTTTATTCTCTCTAGTTTCAATTTTAGCTGTTTTAATGCTAATAAAAGGAACTTATGACATAGTTATTAAAAGTAAAACTATGACTTTTTGGACAGGTGCAGCAATAGCTATGGTTTTAATTTTATTCTTTAATGGTATGGGGTCGATTCTTTCAGCAGTTAATTTAGTTTTTGTAGCTGTAGAAGAGTTTTTTGGAATAATTTTAGGCTTTTAGTTTTTTAATTAATTATTTAATATCTTCTAACGATATTCCTTCTTTTTTAACTCCTTCTAATTCATTTTCTGTTTTTTTATTCTCTGTTCCCTCTTTTTCTTCCTTTTTATTCTCTTCTTTATCTTCTTTTATGGCTTTCAAGATTTCATTGACGTTTTCAAGTAGAAATGTCAATTCCAGAAAAGTGTTTAATTTAGTTGGATTTCTCGTTTCTTTAGCCATTTTCTTTAGTTTCCCTATAAATTTTCTGTTTATTCCTGTTTTTTTGTAAGTGGATAATTTATCAATTATGAATTTTCTTATTTCCTCAGGATCTCTTATTTCAGGCATTTCAGGCATATTTTGAACACATAATTGAGCTAATTGGTCTATTTCACCCTTATCTGTTTTCACGGACCAATTATTTGGAACTTTGAATTCTCTAGTATAGATTTCTTCTTCCGGAGCTTGTCCAAATATTTTTCTGGAAACTCCTTTTATTTGCATTGATTTTTTACTGAAATAATTAGCTTCAAGTGTTTTGCTTTTTTTCATCATTTCTTCAGCATGTTGCATATACATATCTGCGAGGTAACCTAAGGAGAAGTATATTAATAATTTTCTATCAGGGCTTCTATGAAGTAATAAATTCTTTAAATCTCTAGGTTTGGACTTTATTTCATTTATTAATTCTTTTGGGTTTAATTCAACTTCTACCATTCTTAAGGGCCTCTATCAGATTATTTTAAATATCTTTTTCAATTATTCTTTTATTGTTTTTGATCTTCTATGAATTTTTGGAAAGATCTATCGTAAGTTTTTTCCGCTTCCTTTGAAAATGCACATGCAGGTAATCCATCTTTCTTAACATGATGTTTTATGCATTCACAGCATTTTCCTTTTCTAGGACATCCTGGATATGTGCAGGGACATCTTTCCAAGTTTTTTTCTATATTTGGACAGCCTTGTTTTTCCATTTTTATGCACCTTTTTCTGAATTCTAATTTTCATTCAATCGTTTCGAGTTATTTACATTAAGGAATTTTCATTTATATTGTTTTTTAGGTATTAACTCATTATATTATTCTTTAGTTCTTCTAATTCTCTTTCACTCAAACCTATTAAAGGAGTATATATAGGTCTTTGGTATTTCTTATAGTCCTTTAATAGATCCTCAGTAGTTATGGAACTAGTTACCGTTCCTACTGGTTCACTAGTTTCATTATTGGTTAGATTCCATTCTTCGAAATTTCTTTCTATCGAAGGATCAATCTCTTTTTTAATTGGTTCTATCATACATCCTCTTTTCATCATCATCCAAGCAGCAATCAAGTCTTTTGGTTCTTTTAAAGGAGAATTTAGAGTTCCTGCTACTCCAAGAGGTATTCCTCCAGGACCTCTTTCTTTATCCGTGAATATGTGTGCTTTGTCTTTATATATCTCTATATAAAGTGTGTTATCTGGGTTATCCAGATCTACTTCCAAACCTGTTTCTTTTTGAACGAGTGAACCTATTTTTATTTCTAATTCTTTGCTTGTGAAAGGGTGATTTTTCGTGATCCTCTGTGCTTTAATCGCAAAAGTTCCCTTTTTCCAGTTTTTAACCATTTTTTCTGATTCTTCTTTTATCTCTTTTAATTCCGGTTTTACCTCAACGGCCTTTGACAGTGAAACCACTCCAAATATTCTTTTCAAGATTTCCAATGTACCTTCTTCCGAATATATGTATAATCTGAGTCTTTTTTGAGTTACTTTAGCGTCTATATCTTCTCTTTTTAAAGCTTCACACATGTTACTAGCTAATTGAGATAAGAATCTTTTTTTAACTGGCGTTGATTTTAAAAATATTTCGCCGAACCTCGCTATAATCATTCTTTCATTTCCTCTTGGGATTAATATTTGTAGTAATGTTATTTACTCTCTTGATATTTAAAAAGAAAAAGGTCGAGGAGGGGTTTTTCTTACCCTCCAAATCCATAATTATCGAACGGAAACATAGCCTGAAACCAGCTTATGCTTCCTTTAAGGTTTATTTTCATCTTTAAAGCCTTAGAAGCTTAAAGTTGTCTGGATGCTAGTCTAACATCGTCTGCAGTTACTGTCTTTCTTCCTGCATGTCTTGCTAGTCTCATTGCTTGTGTTGATACTTCTGTTCCGACGTCTTCTAGTAGATCTGCTAGTGCTTTTGCAGCTTCTCCAGATACTCTGTTTGCTCCTGCTTCTCTAATTATTCTATCAACTGGTGCAACTGGTAGTTCAGCCATTTATATTCACCCCTACCATTAATAGCAACGAGGTTATATAAATACTTAAGGGTTTAAACCAGCTGAAAAACGTGTCAAATACCATGAAGAGATATGTAAATAAAGAATTCATTAAAAAAGGAAAAATAGAGGACCGAAAATACCAAAGAAACCTCGTCAAATCAGTCATGAAAGACAGATCCAGTCTAATAGTGGCACCCACCGCTCTAGGAAAAACAATTGTAGCTGCTTTAACGATTGCAGAAAGACTTAAAGAAGAACCAAATGGAAAGATAGTTTTCTTAGCACCTACAAAACCTCTAACTGAACAACATAGAAAGACTTTAGAGGAAGTGATGGATCTAGATAAGAGTAAATTTACAACTTTAACGGGAAAGATAAAACCAAAGGAGAGATATCAGAAATGGAAAGAAAAACAAATAATTACAGCTACTCCACAGACAACTAGAAATGATATACTCAAAGGAAAAATGCCGTTAGAAGATATATCTTTAATAATATTTGATGAAGCACACAGAGCAGTAAAAGAATACGCATATGTGCTAGTTTCAGACGAATATAAAAGATGTGAAAGAGAAGACAAGCTAGTTTTAGCTTTAACTGCATCACCAGGATCAAAGAAAAGTAAAATAGAGAGAGTATGTAAAAACTTAGGAATAGAGAACATAGAAATAAAGACAGAGGAAGATTCGGATGTAAAACCCTACGTACAGAAAAAAGATTTTAATTGGATAAAAGTAGATTTTCCCGATGAATTAAAAAAGATAAAAAAAGAACTACAGAGCTACATGAACAAACTATATTCTGAATTAAAGGAAGACGGATTCATAAACAGCTATGACGTGAACAGAACAAGAAAAAAAGAATTATTAAACCTCAGAAGAAGACTAGCAAAAATGGATAATAAAGGACATAAAACATACAAAGCATTGAGCAACGTAGCAGGACTAATGAAAGTTTATCATGCAGTAGAACTCCTTGAAACTCAGGGAGTAACTCCGACCTTGAAATACTTGGAAAAAATAAGAAGTAAAAAAGGAAAAGAAAAAACTAGAGCTGGAGAAAGGATGATAAAAGATCCAAAAATACAAAAAGCAATAGTAAACCTCTATGAGATGAAAGAAAAAAACAAAGAACATCCAAAAATGCCTAAAACAATACAAGAGATTAAAGAAAAAACAGATAAAGGTAAAAAAATACTACTATTTACACAATACAGAGACACAGTCCAAGAATTAGTGGAAAAACTAAGAGAAGAAGAAATAGAGGTTCAAAGATTTATAGGACAAACTAACAAGAAGAACACAGATGGAATGAGCCAGGAAAGACAAAAAGAAACACTGGAAGAATTCAGAGAAAAGGAAGCAGCAGTTTTAGTAGCAACCCAGATAGCTGAAGAAGGTCTAGATATACCTTCTGTGGATTCAGTGATATTCTACGAGCCAATACCTTCTGAAATAAGATACATACAGAGAAAAGGAAGAGCTGGAAGAAGACAAAAAGGAGAAGTAACTATAATGATAACTAGAAATACGAGGGATCAAGCTTATTACTGGGTGAGTAAAAATAGGGAGAAAAAGATGAAGAGAATGCTCAAAAAATGGAGAGATGAAAAAAGAAATCCAAAATCAAAACACGATCCGAATAAAGACAAATCACAAAAAACACTAAAACAATACAGTACAAAAGAAAAAAGTGAATAAAATGAAGAAAAAACAGAGAAAAAAACCATTAGTCTACATGGACCATAGAGAAAACAATTCAAGAATGGGAGAACTTCTGAAGAAACAGAACTTGGAGATAAAGGAAAAACAATTAAAAGTAGGCGATTATTTAGCTTCAGAAAGAGCTGTAATAGAAAGAAAAACACACAAAGACCTAGTAAACTCAATAATAGACAAAAGACTATTCGAACAAGCAAAAGATCTCAAAGAACATTTTAAAAATCCAATAATAATCATAGAAGGAAGAAGAAATTTACAAAGAAATCTACATCCAAATGCACTAAGAGGGGCATTAGCATCAATAATCCTAAGCTATGAAATACCTATCTTATACACAAAAAACGAAGAAGAAACAGCCGCAATGATTTACAGAATAGCTTACAGAGAACAGATAAAAGAAAAAAGGAATGTACGTGTAAAAGGTAAAAAAACACCTCTTTTACTACACGAGCAACAACTTCATTTGGTACAATCACTACCTGGAATAGGGCCAGAACTAGCAGAAGCAATACTAAACAAATTGAAAACAATCAAAAATCTCGCAAATGCCAGTAAAACACAATTAAGAGAAATAGATGGCATAGGAGACAAAAAAGCTAGAAAAATAAGGGAAGTAATCGATAAAGAATGGAAAGAAAAAGCTAAGTCTTAGTTACCTTTGTCTTCTTAGATAACTTATCAATCTCATAATCAACTACAAATAAACTACCTATGAATAAAGGAATCCAGTACTGAATCAATCTATATATTCCAACAGCCAATAAAGATAAGCTAAGAGGAGCTAAAGAAGATAATAAAATAACTGAAACCACTTCAAAGGCACCCAATTCACCTGGCATGAAAGAGAACCAACCGATTAACCTTGAAACAATAAAGAAAAATAAAATTAAAGATAAATGAACCCTTATACCTACAGCCATAACTACAAATATGAATATGGCGGCAGTAGAAATATGATGGATAAACATAAATCCTATCGAACTCATCAATCTTTTTTTATCACTCAAATAAGGAGTAACCGATTTGTCAAAAGAATTAAAGAAATTCATAGCCTTTTGAATTAATCTCTTCTCAGACACATTTTCAAAAAAATTGAGTTTCTTAGCAATACCAATACCAAAAGAAATTAATATCTTAAATAATCCTTTAGCTTTCTCAGTATATGCAATTACATAGGATAAAAGAATTACAAGAAATAAAAATATTCCAAAGGTGACTGAGAATAAAACCCATACATAATATTCGACTGAATTACTCAAAAAGACCCATAATAAAGCAATAACTGATAAAGAGATAAAAGCAAGTGACCAAGTAAATAATTGAGCAATAACAGAAGCAATAGAAGAATCCAAATCAACAACTCCTTTTTTATGAGCTATATAACCCATAGTAAGTTCTCCAGTAGGAGCCAACCTAGGTAAAATCCTTTCAGCAAGAAAACCTATCATAATCGATTTAAATAGAGGAAAGAAAGGAGTTTTATCAATGAAAAACTTTAATAAAATCATCCAACTAACTAAATGAGCTAAAATAGATATTAAAAGAGCAATTAAAGCTAAAGAAATATAGAAAAAACTCCCTTCAAGTATCAAAGATACTTCCAAACCTGTGAAATTAAAAATTATCACTAAAATAGATAACCAAATTATGAAAGTGAGTAAAACTCTTTTAACATAATTCCTGTACTTTGAATTCATACTAAATTAATACCTCTTTGAAGATTGATGTTTTCTTAACTATAAAAAAGAAAGACATATATTTAAGGAAAAAGAAAAATGAAATGTAAATAAAAGAGGATTATCATGAAACCTAAACTACTTTGGGCAATAATAGTAACATTTCTGATAATGGGAGGGTTCCTAGCAGCCATATTCTGGGTAGCTCTACAAATATTCGGAATAACAGGCCTACCTATGATAATAGGAATAATTGGATTCGTAGGAGCAATGACACTCATACAATGGGCAATATCTCCCTCTTTAATCAAAAGAATAACAAGATTAAAAGAACTAAAAGACCCTGAAATAAAAGAAATGATTCAAAGACTTTCAAAAGAAGCAGGAATACCTGAACCAAAATTATACATAGCACCAAATGACTCACCAAATGCTTTCGCGTTTGGAAGAACGCAGAAATCAAGTGCAGTCGCTCTCCATAAAGGACTCATAGAGAAATTGAATAAAGAAGAATTAGAAGGAGTAATAGCTCATGAAATAGGACACATAAAACATAGAGACACAACAGTAATGACAATAGCAAGTGCATTACCAATGATTTTATTCTACGTAGTTTTCTTCGGGTCAATGATGGCAGGAGGAAATAGAAGAGGAGGATCAGGATTCTTCGGAGCATGGATAGGTGGAATGATAGCTCAATTCATAGGTTCATTGGTTGTGATGTACCTTTCAAGAGTGAGAGAATACTACGCCGATACACATTCAGCTTATCTAACAGAAAATCCGGAAGGACTAGCAAATGCTTTGAATAAAATAACCTCTTACAAACCAAAACCAAGTCCAAGTAGATTTGGACGAAGGAGAAGGAAGAATCCAAATGAAAATATGATGAAAAACTTCTATATAGCAGAACCAAGTAAAATGAAAGCTTCAGGTAAAAAAGCAAGAAGCTCATTTACAGAGATATTCATGAGTCATCCTCTACCTGAAAAGAGGATAAAAAACCTTAGAAAAATAAAGATCTAAAATTCTTAATTTACTCTATCTCTTTCTCAAGAAAAACATTTAAAAAAAGACTCATTTAGATATACTGGTGAGAATATGAAGAAAAAAATTTTGATAATGGGAGCAGCTGGAAGAGACTTCCATAACTTCAACACATTATATAGGGATAAAAAAGACGTAGAAGTTGTTTGTTTCACAGCAGCACAGATACCTGATATAACGAATAGAGAATATCCAGCGGAATTAGCGGGAAAAAATTATCCTGAAGGAATACCTATAAAGAGTGAAGAGAATCTGGAAAAAATAATAAAAGAAGAAAAAATAGATGAAGTGATTCTATCATATTCAGATTTAAATTACATAGATGTAATGAGAAAATCAGCAAGAGTGAACGCAGCAGGAGCGGATTTCAAATTAGTTACACCTGATAAAACAATGTTAAAGTCAAATGTACCTGTTATAGCAGTAACAGCGATCAGAACAGGTGCTGGAAAAAGCCAAACATCAAGAAGAATACTTGAAATACTGGAAAAAGAAGATATAAAAACAGCAGTAGTGAGACACCCAATGCCCTACGGAGATTTAAAAAAACAAAAAGTTCAAGTGTTCAAAGAATACAGTGATTTGGAAAAGGAAAAATGCACAATAGAAGAAAGAGAAGAATACGAACCACACATAGAGAAAGGAGCAACAGTATACGCAGGTGTAGACTACCAAGAAATACTGAAAAAAGCCGAAAAAGAGAACGATGTAATAATATGGGATGGAGGAAACAACGATACTCCTTTTTATAAACCTGATCAATGGATAACTGTATTTGATCCACATAGACCAGGACATGAAATAAGATACTATCCGGGAGAGTTAAATGCAATCCTATGTGACACAGCTCTTATAAACAAAGTGGAAACATCTGAAGAAGAAAACATAGAGCAAGTAAAACAAAATATAAATAAATTAAATCCGAAAGCAAGAGTAGTGGAAGCAGCATCAGAAGTAAAAGTAGACAAACCATCAATAATCGAAAATAAAAAAGTAATAGTTATAGAAGACGGCCCTACCCTAACTCATGGAGAATTAAAAACAGGTGCAGGAACAATAGCAGCTGAAAAACACAGTGCAAAACCAATAAAACCTGGAAAATACACAGTAGGATCAATAAAAGATACATATGAAAAATACAAATTGGAAAATGTAATACCTGCAATGGGATACTCTGAAAAACAAATAAAAGAACTAGAAGAAACAATAAATAAATCAAATGCAGAAGCAGCAGTAATAGGAACTCCAATAAACCTAAAAAGAATTTTAAACATAAATAAACCAGCAGCAAGAGTAACTTACGAACTAAAAGAAAAAACAAAACCAGGGCTAGAAAAAGAAATAAGAGAAATAATGAAGATGGTAAAATAGAAAAAAATAAGAAATTCGAGGTACCAAATAAGAATAGAGAAAATAAAGATATAAAATGACCATGAAAAAAGAGATAGAGAGAAAGAGAAATCTAGTAAAGGATGCCCTATACGATATGCAGGTTAGAAGAGTGCATATCCAAGAGTGGCACAGAGATGTAAAGACCCTTATAAAAGAATTAAAGGAATTAGAGGAAGAGGGAGAAGTAGAAAATCCAAAATGGAAAGAATTCATGAAAACATTTAAAAATATCCAGAAAAAAGAAAAAAAACGAGCGTTACAAAAGAAGAAGATACAACAAAAAAAAGGAGGTGAATAAAATGCGAGACCCATTACGAGATTTAGAAGAAATGAGAAAAAGAATGAATAAAATCTTCGGAGGATTCGAAGAATTAAAAGGATCTGAATTTCAAAGACCTAATGTAGACGTTATAGACAAACCAGAAGAAATAACAGTGATAGCGGAACTACCAGGAGTAAATAAAGAAGATATAAAGATAAATGCAGAACCAACGTCGTTAGAGATAAGAGCAGAAGCTAGTGAAGAAGGAGAAAAATCAGATGAAGGATATTACTACAGAGAAAGAAGCACAAAATCATATCAAAGATACGTTGATCTGCCTTCAGAAATAAAACCAAACAAAGCGGAAGCAAACTACAAAAATGGAATTCTAGAAATAAGTCTTCCAAAAAAATACAAGGAAAAAGAAGAAGGATCAAGTGTTCCAATAAACTAGAAAACCTTAAACCCTATTTCTCCTTTATTATTTATTATTCAAATCAAAGAACCATTATTAAAAATAGAAAATAAAATGAAAGTAACAGGAGTAATTACCTCTCACTTTCTAACTAATACTATATCGGAAACTGATTCAACTCTATCGTAGAGAACACTATTCTGTTTTAAGGTCTCAGAAAGTTCTCTCTTAGTGGATAACTTATCAAGTTCTCTAGTAGTTATTCTAACTGCCTTTCCTTCTTCAGTATCCAATATAAGATCATTAGCTTCTCCTACATATTCTCCATCAGTATCGTAAATCTTTTTTCCGTAAACTTTAGATATTTCTATCGCCATTTTCTTCACCAGTAAATCTAAATAACTACAGGTTTAAAAAGATTACTGAAAGACAATCAAAAAATCCCAAAACAATAAAAGATAACAATCCCAATGATTAAGCATAACTAAAGAGGATTAAGATGGACAACATAGAACTAAAAATATACGAAAAGATAGAAAAAGAACTAGAAAATGGAAAACCTCTGTTCTTAGGAGAAAAATCACTTTCTAGAGCACTATACATAGCGGGAAAAATGGCTGGAAAAGGAAATAAATTTGAATCCAGAGCGATAATACCTTCAAATTCACCTGTAAAAACAGAAGAAGAAGCCATAAATCTCAAGGAAAATAAAGAAATAAAAAAAGAAGGAATACCATACACAACATATAGAATAGGAGAATTAGAAACAGAAGATAAAAAATATCAAGTAATAGTAGATGAAAGACCAAACGCAATCAAAGAAATGCATAAAACAGTGAAAAAACTAAAAGATAACGGACTAATAATCATAAAAACAACAATTGATTACTTATACCCATTAAAAGCAACTTATAAAGGTTTATTTAAAACTAAAACAAAAGAAAAAACAATTCAAGAAGTATTAAAGGACCAAAAACTAGAAATGATAAATTACGAATCAATAGAGGACAAAGAAATATTAATAAAAGCAAAAAACAAAGGATTTAGAAAAAAATATTTATCAATTGAACCTTTTTCCTCAAAAGAGCTAGGCGAAAAAATAGCTGAAGAAATATTACCCGAAACTGAATATGCTAAAGAAGGATCAAGATTTTGTATAAAATCAGATAGCAAAAACCTATTATACAACATTAAGGAAGTTAAAAAAATAAAAAAACCAACTAAAATAAAATTTAAACTTCCAACTGGCAAAACAACCTACGAAAAAGATGAAAAAACACGTAAAAGCAAAAAAATCAAGATAGAAGTAAAACCAAATACTGAAAAAAACAGAGAAGAAATAGAAGAATCAAGAATACTAATAATGCCTAAAGGAAGAATAAAAGACTACTACACATAGAAAAACCGCTAAAAACAATTAAAAAAACATGAAAGACTATTTCTAATAATGAAAAGTATAGAAAATGTTAAAAAGTAAAACAATTGAATATTAATGAATAAAAGAGCTCCAGAAACACAAATTAAAAACAAAGAAAATATTAAAATAACTGCAAATGACAAATAAGACTCTAAAAGAAATAAAAAACATTTAAAAACCCTAATCAAAAGTGTTTAAAAACACAAACACGTTAAATAAATAACCGACAAAGACAATAAAATATAACAGGTGAACGAAATGGATCCCGAAAACAAAAAAAATGATCCGAGAAAAAGAGACCCAGTGGAAGAAATCTTCGAAGAAATGCAAAGAAGAATAGATGAAATGATGAATACAAGAATCAATAAGGATAGAAACAGATTTCCTGATATGCAGAACAATATAAGAATAAATTTCTCAGTGGAAAGAGACGGAGAAAATCCAACAGAAATAAAGAGAAGCCTAGGACCAAAAAGAGAACCTAATAAAGAAATGCTAGATGTAATAGATAAAGGAAATCAACTAAATGTGATAATGGAACTTGAAGAATCTCCAAAAGAAGAAGAAATAGAAACAGAGTTAATAAAAAATAATTTAGTTATTCGAACGCCTGAAATATATAAAGAACTACCACTAGCAGGTAAATTAAGAGAAATAGTAGAAAAAACATATAAAAATAATATACTGGAATTAAAAATAGATAAGGAAGAAAAAGACGTATAAGGAGGCTACTAATGTCAATCTGTGAGATCTGTGGAAAAGAAGCAGAAAATACATGGAAAATAGAATTAGGAAACTCAAAACTAACCGCTTGTAAAAACTGTAAAGAACACGGAAGAACAATAAAAAAAGAAATTAAAAAAAGGAAAAAAACTGGAAAAAAAGAAGAAAAGAAAACAAAGCGGAAAAAAAGGAAAGAACTAGTGGATAACTACGGAAAAATAATAAAAAAGAAAAGAGAAAAAGAAAAATTAACCCAAAAACAATTATCTAATAAAATAAAAGAAAAAGAATCGAGAATCAGGAAAATAGAGAACGAAAAGATAATGCCAAGTGAAAAAACAGTTAGAAAATTGGAAAAAACACTCAACATAGAACTATATCAAGAACCAGCGAAATTCAAAGGATACAAGAGAAAAAAAGACAAAAAGAAAAGGAAAACAACCATAGGGGACATAATAAAACTAAAAGAAAAATAAAAGAAGGATAAAATGATTTCATCAACAATGCTGATAATAATTATAGTGCTGATACTTGCAACTGTACCTGCAATAATACTAAAAAAGAAATCAAAGGTAGAAGTATATGGTCCTTTATGCATGTGGAAGACTAAGAGAACTCTAAATACAATAGAAAAACTTTCCAAGAGAAAAAAACTATGGAAAGTGATAGCTGATTTGGGAATAGTATTCTCATTCGGATTGATTTCCACTATCTTTCTACTTTACGATAGAAAAGAAAAATCTAAGAGAATAATATTATATTATTTAGTTTTCGCATTATCGACTCTAGGATTAGTAGTTATTCCTGGAGGAGCAATGGACATAACAATCACAAGCATAGTTACACTTATAGCAGGATTAGGAGGTTTTGCTCTATTAGCACTACTTCAACAATCAATTACAATAATAACAAGTTTACTGGTAGGAGAATCAGCAATGCCTGGAGTAGCTCCAGTAATACCTGGAATGAAAGTTCCTGGAATTCCTCTTTATGTTCCTTTATATGCAATTATTGGGCTGGTAATACTCTTAATTGTTCATGAATGGGGACATGCAGTAGTATCAAGAGTAGAAAACATAGCAGTCAAATCAGTTGGTTTATTAACTCTTGGAATAATTCCAATAGGAGCCTTTACGGAACCTGATGAAAAAGAATTAGAAAAAACCACACGTAGAAAAAGAAGTAGAGTATATTCGGTTGGTTCAATGACAAACTTAATTACAGCATTTGCAATAGGAGCAGTTATACTTCTACCTCTACAATTATTCGTAGCTCCAGGACTACATCAACAAGAAATGGAAAATATAAAATACTGGGAAGTTACAGAAATATCAGAAACATCTTCTTTCTACGGAAGAATAGAACCTGGAACGAAAATATATAACATAGAAGAGTTGCACGAAGTAAGAGCACCTGAAACGGAAGTTACGTTAGAAACAGATGCAGGAGAAATAGATGGAAAAACGGATGTTTATGGAAGTCTCGGAATAACAATAAGACAAGAAGAAAGAGGAATACTTGGAGCTAGTTACTGGATTCAAAACTACATTATAGGAATATTTACATGGATAGTGCTATTAAACTTCCTAATAGGAGTTATAAACTATCTTCCATTCGCTATATTCGACGGGGCAAGAATAACGGAAGATATAGCTAGTTTTTATGGTGAAAAAGCAGGTTTAGATTCAAAGAAGACAGGAAAATTCATATCATTATCATTAACTGTACTAGTATCAATACTATTAGTAATAAACGTACTACCATATTTCTTTTGAATAAATCTAAAATAAAAATAAAAAAATAGAGACGAACGGGAAAAACCAGGATCAAAAATAACCCGGTTCCCTAATTCAATCTCCCAAATTGCTCTTAGCAATTACTTTAGGTAATCTATACCTAGTTCTCCTTCTTTAACCATTCTCTTCTCTGAAGAAGATTGCATGGATTCGCCCATTGGACCTCTTATATTTGGAGATCTTACACCTGTCATTATGGAGATTACTTCAATTTTACCTTCATATTCAGGTGTTACTCTAGCTCCCCAGATTACTGTTGCACTGGGATCTACAGCTTCAGTTACTTTTTCTCCAATTTCATTTGCTTCTCCAAGCGTCATATCTGGTCCACCAGTTATGTGAATCAAGCAACCTTGTGCTCCTGCGTAATCAACATCCAAAAGACTGTTCTTTAGGGTGTCTTCCACAGCTTCTTCTATTCTGCTATGTCCTTTTGCTTCTCCTACAGATATTACTGACACTCCAGCCTCTTGCATTATTGCTCTAACGTCAGCGTAGTCTAAGTTTATTAGAGATGGTGTTGTTATTGTTTCAGTTATTCCTTTAACTGCTCTAGCTATTACTTCGTCTGCTACTGAGAATGCTTGCTCCATTGGTAAGTTTGGAACTAATTCTACTAATCTGTTGTTATCAATTACAATAACTGTGTCTGCTGCACTTCTTAGTTTTTCAATTCCTTTGTCCGCTTTCCCAAGCCTTGCTTTTTCCAGTTTAAATGGATAAGTTACCATTGCTATTACTATAGCTCCTTGTTCTTTTGCAACATCTGCTACTATTGGAGCGGCTCCTGTACCTGTTCCTCCACCCATTCCGGCTGTTAAGAACAGCATATCTACTCCTTCCATAGCGTCGGATAATGTTCCTCTAGATACTTCAGCAGCTTTAGCTCCTACTTGGGGTTCTCCACCTGCTCCTAGTCCTCTAGTAACACTTTGCCCTACAAGTATTTTTTTAACAGAATCGTGTATTAGTCCAAGATGCTGTTTATCAGTATTTATAGCTATCATTTCTGCTCCATCTATTCCTATTCTGGCTAGTCGGTTAACAGTATTGTTTCCTGCTCCTCCTGCTCCAATCACTTGTATACTCGGCCCTTCGATCAATTTGGCCTCTTGTTCGGTCTTTTCTTCTTTAGCTTCATCTGCTCTATTTATCATTGATTCCACTATAACGTCACCTCACATTAATTTAGGGTAAAACTACTTTTTATTACTTATGTATAAACTTCAAAGAAATAAGTCGAATAACCATCAAAAAAGGAAATAATTCAGATATACGGAAAAAAAGAAGTCCTCAAAAGACCCAAAACACATGTAAAATAATTACAATCTCATTATCTGACTAGTTGAAAAAGAAAGGATTTTATTAAACTAAAATGAAAAAATAATACGGTGAACTGGAGCCGGGAGGCTAGGGGTCTCTTAAAATCTCAAATCCCCGATATGGAGAGGCGAGTTCCAGAGGCAGTTGAAAACAATAAACGCGGCAGTCCAGGATCCGTTGCAGACTCTCTGTCTTTTAGGACTCCATTCATATGGAACCGAGTCAGGCCCTGACGGGAGCAGCTCTAACATATGATTGGGGTGTCTAAGAGGTCGCAGAGACGAGACGTATTCTGGGTAGCTGACCACGTTGAGTTTTCAACGAACTCTGGGCACGTTCACCACTCAAAAAACGTGTAAAAATGAATATTAAATGGAAACATGTCTGGAAAATAATAGCAATAATAGTAATAGCTGAAATCGCTTTCTTTGGAGGCATAGTATTTCAAGAATTAAGAACAGACACTATAAAAGAAACAGAATACATCATCGAAGAAAAAATAATAAGAGAACCTTACGATTACGAAGAAATAATAGGAATAAGTGGACAAAAATCAAGTGTTAAAGGAATAGGAATACATCCAGACAATGAAACGGGAAAACTAATGAATTTCACAGTGGAAACAACTCTTGGAGAAGGAGATATACTGATAAAAACAAATGAAAACACCTATGATAACTCGTTTCAATCCTCAACTAGAGATGTAAAAAAAGCGGTGGAAGAAGAAACAGGATTAAAATTGAGTAAAACAGATATAAAAATAAGTACAACTCAAACAGGATCAATAAAAGGATCCAGTGGGTCATTATCTCTTGGAATAGCTCTGAAAGAAATAATAACGGGAGAAAACATAAACAGTAGAAAAAAAGTAGCAACAGGAGTACTAAGATCAAAAGGATCAGTAGCACCAGTTTCACTGCTTGGAGAAAAAATAAACGTAGCTAAAGAAGAAGGAATGGAAGAAATAATAATTCCTATGAGTCAATGTGAAGAACATGAAAATCAAGAAGGAATAAAAGTAACTTGTGTTAGTAACTTGAAAGAAGCATTCGAAGTAATGAAGAGATAAAAAGAACTAAAAAAATAATTAAATGACTAAAAGCGGGGGTCGCATAGTGGTAGTGCGCTGGTTTGCTAAACCAGTGACCTTACGGTCACCCGGGTTCGAATCCCGGTCCCCGCGTTTCTACCAATAAAACGAATTTAGAAAAGCTAGAATCTTCTCAATATATCTCTAAGCTTATCTTGTTTCTTTTCATCAACTTTAATTTTATTAATAGTCCCTCTTACAAACTTCTTTTTCTCTTCTCCTTTAATACCTATAATCCCCATAGTTTCTTCTAT
>PULY01000056.1 GCA_003551125.1 Candidatus Iainarchaeum sp. | reverse complement strand
TTTATATGATAAAAAAAAGGAACACCATTTAGTATTACAAGATGATGCGATACTGTGTAAGGGTTTTGTTAAAAAGGTTGAAAGGGTTATCAAAAAAAGGGGCAATCAGGCGATTTCTTTTTATGTGGGACTAAGAAAAAGTTTCAGAGGAATGAGTCCGGAACAAATTATTACAGTCTCAAAAGAAGACGGAGGTTTTTATACTAAAGGAATGGCGTGGGGAATAGCTATTTGTTTACCAAGCTATTTAATTGAAGACATGATTAAGTATGGAGATAGAAAAAAAAGAATTGAGCAAGATGATGCGAAGATAGGAAAGTTTCTTCAGAAGAAAAAAATATCAACCTGGTACACAGTTCCAACTCTTGTAGATCATAGGTCAGAACTTAAGAGTATTTGCTATGATGATATAAATCTTAATAGAAAATCAATTTTGTTTTATGATAATACACTTTGACGATGGCAGAGAGCCAGTTTATAAATACAGAGACATTTTCAAAGATTTCAAAGGAAGTATTGTGTGGTTTATTTCTACTAGCACGATTGGGAAAAAACAAGAAGGAAATAGATATTACACCCCTCACAATTACGCAACATGGGATCAGATAAGAGAATGTAGAGATTTAGGCTGGGAGATAGGCAATCACTCTCACGAACATAAAAGATTTATAGCAATGACAGAGGAGGAGATGATTTATAACATAGAAAAATCTCAGAAAATATTTCAAGATGAGTTGGGGGAAAAACCTACTAAGTTTGCTTATCCATTTGGAAAGTTTGACGCTAAGACAGAGGAAGTAGTTATGAGGTATTTTGATTATAGGAGAAACACTAAAAGAGAGGATGGTAATTACGGAGTTTATAAGGAAAGGCCGGAGCAACTAACAGATAAAGAATTGCTTATTTTTCATTCTCTCGCAGAGAAAAATCCGAAAAGCTGTGAATATAAAGTTGATGAATTAAAAAAACTACTATGTATGATTTAGTATATTTATACAGAAGATATGGAGATGATGAGGATCATCTAAAGTTTTCTATTAGGAGCGCCAATAAAAACCTCCCTCATAGGAATTTAGTCATAGTTGGAGATTTGCCAAAATTTATCAATGAGGAAAAGATAACATACCTCCCCGGCCCATTTGAAGGAGGAAGATCCCCCAACATAAAAGCGAAGTTAAAAAAAGTAATTAAAGATGAAAGAATATCACAAGATTTCTATTTAATGAACGATGACTTTTATATTCTAAAACCCTATAACATTTTCCCTTATTATCATTGTCGGAAACTAATGTGGTGGTGGCAGGATACAGAAAGAAAGAATTTTATAACAAGGGGGTGGCTTGATAGGATAGAGGGGCTAATTGATGAATTTCCTAATGGCTATTGGTATGAACTACATTGCCCTATTTTATACAATAAGAAAAGGATCAGAGAGCTTGCACGAGCATTCTCAATGAAAAAAGTATTAAGCCTTAGGACAAGATATTGTAATTATTTTAATGTAGCATCACAGCACACTAAGGACTATAAGGCATACACGCTGGAAGAGTTTATAAAGTATAAAGATGCGCCCTGGCTTTCATCATCAGATGATGTAGAAAAGAGCCAGTCTTTCAAAAGTTTTATGGGCCAAATGTTTCCCAGAAAATCAAAGTATGAAAAAAAGACTTGACATATATTTCTAATATGATAAGATGTAATTAGAAAAAGACTTGACACTATTTCATAATATGCTAATATGTAACAAAGGTCGAAAAATCGTTAATCATTAAATCAAAAAAATATGGAAATTCAAAAACTAGAAAAAAGAAAAGATTACCAAAATCTAATTTCTTTTTCTCAAAGTTACTTGGCTCGCGCCAAGGATCTTGTCGTTAAAAATGACGAAGATGAAAAGACGGCAGTAGAACTAAAAGGGGAAATAAAAGACAACATCAAGAAAGGAGAAGAGATGAAGAGGTTCTTCACCGAACCCCACAAGAAGTTCATTAAACTTATTGAAGATAAGTTTTCCGTCATTAAAGAAATGAAAGAAGCGGATGATATCATTAAGGGAAAGTTGCTCACTTATGTAGATGAGAAAGAAAAGAAAATCCAAAAGCAAAAAGAAAAGATACTAAAGAAGATGCAAGAGAACAAGGACTTAGATCTGACAGCAGTCGCTGAAGAGTTAGAGAAAGCAGGTACATCAGAAAAAACAGTTGAGGCCGGAGGACACAAAGTTACTTATAGGATAGACAAGGAAGTCGTCATTGAAGATGAGAAGAAACTTCCTCGAGAATATCTTGCTCCAAACATGACTGCCATAAAACAGGCCGTCCTTAAGGAGGGAAAGACTATTCCGGGAGTAAAGGTCGTAGAGAGAAAAACACCAGTAACTTATTAAAAAAATGCCTAGAAAAAAAACACAATCAAAAGCAATTACAAAAGCCACGATGAAAAAGGGAATTGATCTTTGGGGAAATGTCTTTACCACAGAACAAATGAATGACAAAACAAGACAATACTGTCAAATGGTAGCTGAAGTCTATGAAGTACCACCATCCGGAGTAATAGCAATGGCAGGTCAGCCATATCTAGATAAAGATGCAAGATTATTCTTATTAAATGGCTTTGTCGCAGAGAAAAAAATTCCTCAAGTAAAGGAGTTTAGAACTGAGTATTATCAAGTTAGCTTGGAGCCAGATAAAATGGCAGTATGCAGAGCAATAATTATCTTAGATGATGGAAGATTTTATGATGCCGTTGGAGAGGCCAGTAGATCGAATGTGAAACTGGAAGCTGTTAAAAATACTCTCAACATGATGGCTGAGACAAGAGCAATGAATAGAGTAATATGGAAAATAGTCGCTGGGCCTACACTAGAGAGAGTAATGAAAAATCTGAAAACAATGAATGTAGATAAAGAGGATAAGGATATAATTATTGATGCTGGAAGAGTAAGCGCTGAAGAGGTAAATTATGACGATGCGGCTAAGAAAATGACAGAAAAAAGGTTTACGAAGATTAAAAACAGCATAGAGAAAAATCTGCCCACTATGTCGGAAAAGGAAAAAGATGAGATGGCCTCTAAGATAGAGAAATCAGAAGGAGTTTATACTAAAGAGCAAAAAGAAAAGTTAATGGATACTATCTATGCTGGATAAAGAAACACTAACTCCTAGAGGATATCTTTCATGGTCTCAGTTTAATCTTTTTCGCAGTAGTAAGATGAGATATGTCTCAGCTTATGTATATGGAGAAAAGTATGAGAATGAAGGAATGTATAAAGGAAAACAGTTTGCCGATATGTTAGAGAAAGATGATGTCTCAGATGATCCATTAACAGAACAGATAAGAATGATGCTTCCCAGATTTAAGAAGAGGGAGTACGAGATAAGAACAGAATTATCTGGTATTCCCCTCTTTGGGAAGTTTGATGGCTTTGATGAGAAAACTCTCTCGCTAGATGAGGTAAAAACTGGAAAGAATGGGTGGGATCAGAATAGAGTAAACAAGTGTGAACAGATTACATTTTATTCGCTAATGATTTTTCAAAAGTTTAAGAAACTTCCTCCTAAAATAAGATTACACTATATTCCTACTGAAAAGATAAATGGAGTTCTAAGATTTACTGGAGAAGTAAAGTCTTTCGAGACTAAAAGATCCCTTGAAGATGTATTGGGCTTAGTCGTTCCAATCAAGAAAACTTGGGAAGGTATAAAAGAAATTTGTTTAGAAGAGTATAAAGCTCTTGGAAAAGTATGAGAAATCCAAAAAAGTGTGAGTGTTGTGGATCAACTCTATCATACAGAGTAATAACTCTCTATACCGGAATGGTATATGCTCTATGGAGAGTATTCAAATACGCAAAAGATAAAGGTCGAACAAGGATTACACGCAAAGAAATAAAGCATCTTTTAATAGGCAATGAAAACGATACAGCAAGATTTGGAGATTGGGTAATGTTTGGAGGACTTGTCCATAAAGAAGGAAGGGGAAAGTATATTATAAACAGAGAAAGATGTGAGAAGTATTTTGCCAATGAGTTAGAAATACCTAATAGAATTATAAAAGATCCAATAACAAAAGAGGTTGTGGAGAGAGAGGATTATAGAACTGTCCGGCAGGCAGAAAATATAAGAAAGTTTTTAGATGAAGATCAGATGTATGTTACCCAGTATAGAGATGCAGGAAGTGCAAATATAAGTTTATTCTAACATGAGATGCCAAAGTTGTAGGAAAAATAGAAAATTAAAAAGAGGTGTTTGTAGAAAGTGCCGGGAAAATGAAGAGAAAGAGGAGAGGAAGGATGATTTAGATAAGGCACTAAAGAAAATTATTAAATAAAAAAAACTCTTTAATATGATGCAAAACAATAAACAAATAGGATACTGCGAAAAATGTAATTACACGGGTTGGTTGGAGATCGACCCTTCTAACCCAGAAGAAGCCGACACACCCAAGCACATTGTCTGTGATTGTGTTCCAGATGAGTGGGACGAGGCAGATATGAGTGGTGCTGGGGAGGGGGAGAGATAATAATTAACAAATTAAAATTATGAACACTCAAAAAGACTACAAAGGAGAAGCACAAAAACAACTACAAAAAGAAAGAAACGAACAAATTGTTCAACAGATAAAATACCTCTATAGAGATATAGACAGAATAAGAGATGAAATAAAAGACAAACACGATGATATAAAAAAACTAGAAGAACAGGTGGATTTATTAGACGAGGGAAAGTTAGAGGATGCACTTGCTAAGGGAAGAGAATTTGCCAAAGGAAGGGAAAGTAAAAATACGACCAATACTATACGATATGATGGGTAATCCTATGGAGGAGTTAGAAGATTTAACACCTAAAAGAATTACTAAATTATGAAACTAATACAAGGCGATTGTTTAGAAAAGATGAAAGATATACCTGATGGTAGCATT
>PULY01000016.1 GCA_003551125.1 Candidatus Iainarchaeum sp. | reverse complement strand
GGAAGAATTATTCTCAGATGATGTTTCTAAAAAAATAATGGTTTTCTGGGTCATTACTCCTGTGATTTCTCTTCTAGTAACTTATTTTATTTTATCACTAATCTGATTTTCCGAAAACATTTAAATAACCTAGATACGTTATGATAAGTATGAGACTTCTAGAGAAAAAGGGAAAAAAAGTACCATTACTAGGCAATGAAGCGATAGCGAGAGGAGCTATAGAAGCTGGAGTAGGTTTAGTGGCTTCTTATCCAGGAACACCTAGTTCAGAGGTTCCGATGACTCTTTCAAGATTATCTGATAAATTTGACTATTACTTTGAATATTCTTCCAATGAGAAAGTTGCTTTTGAAACAGCTGCAGGTGCAGCTTGGAGTGGAGTAAGATCAATAGTTCCAATGAAACACTTCGGGTTAAATGTAGCTGCTGATTCAGTTTCACCAGTCGCTTACGCAGGAGTAAGAGCTGGGATGGTGATAATGGTCGCTGATGATCCAAAAGGATGGAGTTCAGCACAATCTGAACAGGACACTCGTTTCTACGGTGAGATGTTCAGAATACCAATAATTGAGCCTGCTAATCCACAGGAAGCACTTGAATTCACCAAAAAAGCATTTGAATTATCGGAAGAATTTGAAATTCCCTTTATACTCAGAACAACTACGAAGATAAGTCATTCGATAGAAACGGTTGAGCTTGGAGGAATGAAAGATATAAATAACAAGGGAAAATTTGGAGAGGAGCCTGAAAGATACGATAACGTTGGACCTGGACTTCAAAAACAACATAGAAGGATAAATAAGAAGATAAAAGCCATAGAAGAAGAATATGGGGAAAAATTGAATAAGATAGAACATTCAGAGGACATCGAAAACGAAGAAATAGGAATAATAACTTCAGGAGTGAGTTACGAATATGTTAAAGAAGCTATGAGTAAATTGAATATAGATGTACCAGTAGCAAAACTCGTATTGACTTATCCAATTTCGAGGAAATTCATAGATAAATTCATAAAAGATAAAGAAGAGGTTCTAGTAGTGGAGGAACTACAGCCCTTCATAGAGAAAGAAGTTGAAAGAGTAGCAAAGGAAACGAATCCTGATTTAAAGATTCATGGGAAAGATATGCTTCCAAGAGAAGGAGAATATAACTTAGAAGTAATAATACCAGCAATGGAGAAATTATTCGATAAAGATGTAGGGATAGATTTCGAGGAACATGATAAAAAAGCTAAAGAAGCTATGAAAGATCTTCCTCCAAGAAAACCTGTTTTCTGCCCAGGCTGTCCACATAGATCAACATTTTACGCTCTAAAAGAAATATATGGGGAAAATATAGTTCACGGTGGAGATGTAGGTTGCTACGCTCTCGGAAAATTTGAACCTTATAAAATGCAGGACTTCCTGATAAGCATGGGAGCAAGCTTAGGACTCACACATGGAATTAAAAAAGTAAGTGATCAAGACGCAGTTATAACTGTAGGAGATTCGACATTCTTCCACGGAGGAATGCCGGGACTCGCTAACTTAAAATACAACGATGGAGAATCACCACTAGTAGTGGTGTTTGACAACAGATGGACAGCTATGACAGGCCACCAACCACATCCAGGAACAGGGGAAACGGGAATGGGAAAGAAAGTGACTCCTTTAAAGATAGAGGATATAGCTGAAGCAATGGGAGCTGAAGTTGAAGTTGCCAATTCATTTAGTCAAAAAGAACTAAAGGAAAAGATAAAGGAACTGAAAAAGAAAAAAGGACTCAGGGTCCTGGTTAGCAAAGGAGAATGTAGATTAGTTACGAAGAGAAGAAAAAAGAAAGAAGAAGTCCCATTAGTGAAATTCAAAGTTGATCAAGATAAATGTACTAAATGCGGAATATGTACGATGAAATTCGCATGTCCCGCTATAAAGGAAGAGAGAAAGAAAAAAGGAGACGAACCTAAATACGTTATAGATCCAGAAATCTGTTTAGGTTGCAGCGTATGCAGTCAAGTATGTCCTGAAAACGCTATAAAACCGAGAAAACAAGGTGAATAAAAATGAAGTTCGATTTAGTCTTAACAGGAGTAGGTGGTGAAGGAGTACTCACCACAGGAGTCATAGTGACTAAAGCAGCTCATGAACAAGGACACTATGTTAGAGGAGTTCAATTACATGGATTAGCTCAAAGAGGAGGGACTATTCCTACATATGTAAGATTCGGTGATAAAGAAGAAATATATTCTCCAAGTCCAATGAAAGCAGATGCTGATTTGATAATGTCCTTCGAACCAATAGAGGCTGTAAGAGCAACTGAGTATGCTAGAAAAGATAAAACTGATTTTGTTTTAAACACTTATCCTTATATGCCTATCTACGGAAACTTAGAGAATGTTCCCTATCCAAGTATGAAAGAAATAAAGGAAAGGATTAAACCTTTCGCTAAAAGTATAGAAGTATTTGAATCTGATGTGATATCTAAAGAGAAATTTGGAGATATAGTTTACGGAAACTTACTTTTAGTTGGAGCAGCAATATCTTCAGGAAAACTACCATTAAAAGAAGATATTATGAGGAAATCAATTAAAGAATTGGCTCCTAGAGAAATAAAGAAAAACGTAAAAGCTTTCAATTTAGGTTTGGAAATAGGTAAAGAGTAACTTGTTATGTTGTTCTTTTAGCTTAAAAGAATTTTCCACTTGATAACATTATTTCTTTTTTGTTAAACTCTCTACATTTTTTCCTCAATTCTTTAATCTCATCCTTATCTTTGTTAACCATTCAATCCCCTCCTTACGTAATATTTTTGCATAGTCATTTATATTTCTAATTATTTTAAAAATAAGTTCTATTAAAAGTAAATGTTAAATTGATCGAAGACAACAATAATTCTACACTATAGAGGTGATTAAAATTTCAAATGAAGATTCAATTTACTTAAAATGGCTTAGAAAACAGAAAAAAGGCGAAGTTAAAGAGGACGAACCTTGGATATCCCAATAGATGTTAATCTATTTACATTGATATTTTTCGCCTTTTATTTAATTCTCTTTCATCTTCTTACTATTGCTTTTACTTTAATTTTTTTAGATGTAGTCGTCGCTCTCCATTATTAATTCATTCTTTGCAAAGTCTTTTATTTTTTTTAATTCCTTCTTACTAAATTTTTTTTCCCCCATTTCATCACCTCTTGTTATTCTAAATAACTCTTTGCTTTTTCCTTATCTTCCTTTGAAAAATCATCATCTTCTAGAATTTGTTTCCATCCCTTCTTTATCCATTCTTTTTCTTCTTTTTTACTTCCAAATACCATGTTATCATCACTCGTAATTACTCATAATATTTTTACATTTAGAGGTATTTATTTTTTTCCTTTCAAGTTATTTCTTCATTTTTGAAGTATCCATTTGGGTTTTCCAGCTAAGCATGCTGCCTCTACTAAGTAGTCATCGTATCCTTTTCCCTCTAGATGAATCTTTGATTCTTCCGTTACTGTTCCAACTTCTTTTTCAACCCATTCTCCTCTACATATAATTCCACATATCTCTTCACTTGTTTCAGGATGCCAGTTTTCTCCCTTTGGCTTTCGGTTTATTTCCAATGATCTTCCACAGCTTGCTGATTTTTCCCTTGATTCTGCTATAAGTATTCCTTCTCTGTATCCCGGTGTTTCATCTGTTTCTATATTTCTTGCTAGAAGTAAGAATGATGAGGTTATCACTAAGATAGCCATTATGGTTGGAACTATGTATATTTTATCCATTTTAATCATTTTTTCTTATCTTGATTCGTAAATTCAGTTATCTTTTTATTGTTTTCTATAAGTGTTAATATATATCCTTCTTTTTTGTTCCCTATAACTTCAACGCTTGATATTTCTTTATAATCTAACAGTAGGACGTATGAACAGAAGAATGAGTCTAGTAAATCTCCTTTTCTTTTCAAGTCTTTTGATGTTATGTTTTTTACTTTTTTTTCAGTTATTAGTTCTTCGAATCCATCTATATTTATTTTAACAGGTAATTTTTCTTTTTGTAGTTTTCTCCATATTTCTTTTATTCCTTTTTTTACCTTTTTTTTCCTAACATTTTTGTATTTTGGTATTTCTCCTAACAGAGCTTTGATAGTTGGGTTGGGGTATACTTCTATGATTCCTTTTTTATCATCTCTAGTTCTTTCTATAAAGGGATACTCTTCTTCTTCAAATTTTTCAACTAATCTTTCTCCTCTTATTCCTCCGTAGTGTTTGTTGAAGAATTTTCTGTTAGCTGGATAAGCAGGTCTTCCTCTTCTTGCTAGCTCTCTTTCCACTGGCCTGGAACCTTCTTCATTAGGTATTTTGAGAGGAGCATCTATTCCTATGTAATCTACTTCATGTTCTTTAGCAATTTTTATTATCTCTTCGTCCGAACCCGCTAATGTAAGTTCTTCCACTTTTCCCTCTTCATCCATCAAGCATATTCCACTGCTTTTTGGGTTTGGTTCCATGCTCCAGGATAAATCTACTCCTAGAAATTTAGTCATTTAATTCACTTATTTATTTATTCTCTTCGAGTTTATTAAAAAAATCTTTATAAATTGTGACGTTCATAAGTGAAATGATAAGTATGAATTACTCAAACTTAGGATATTTAGGATTCCTCGGATTTTCAGGGTTTTTAGGTTACATTGATCCAAAGATGTATCAATTGTTTTTCTTATTCTTCCTGTTTTTCCTTTTCATGTTGCCGGAGAAATAATCATTTCTCAGCCAATTACTTCTTCCCAGGCTTCCTTACGTGATTTTTCCCTTGCTTTATAATTGTCTATTTCTCCTTTTTCAACTTTTCCCTTATATTTATCCTTAAATATTTCATTTGCTCTTTTACTAGCTTCTCTTATTTCTTTTCCATATTTCCTTGCTTTCTTAACTTCTTTTTCACTCACTAAATTGATTTTTTTCAATTCTTTCTTTTTCTTTTTATCGATTCTATCTTTTCTGCTCATTTTAACCGTTT
>PULY01000035.1 GCA_003551125.1 Candidatus Iainarchaeum sp. | reverse complement strand
GTTATTTCTCTATCTTGATCCATTGTTAATGTGCATTCTGTGTTACTGCAGTCTCCTGTGAAGTGGCTGAATTCATATTCTTCTGCTGCTTCTGCTGTTATCGTTACTTCTTCATTTTCCTGATAAGTATGTGTTCCTTCCGATGGAATTGTTTCTCCTTCTCCTTCAACATTAATTGTTAAATTGTATTCCTCTATTTCCGGATCTTCCGTTCTCATATCTGTAAAAAATGCAAGAACGACTCCTAACACTAAAACAATCAATATTAAAGATGCGAAAATAATTTTCAAATTCTTATCCATATCATTCAATTTCCCATTAAGCTATTTAATAGAATATAAGAAGTCTTTCTTTAAATAATTATACTTTGCATAAGATTATTTAAGAGTTCAATATATGCTTTACTTTATACAGAGTTTGTATTTTTGATTAAGCATTTTATTCATTAGCTAAAAGTTTGTAATACACCCACAAACAAAACTCGTAAAACATTGAAAACCAGGAGTTTTTTACATATATCACAGAGTCCCTATTCTGTGAATATTTAAAATTTTGGATGCAGGGGAAGGGATTCGAACCCTTGAAGGCACTAAGCCATGGGATCTTAAGTCCCACGCGTTTGACCGGGCTCCGCCACCCCTGCAAATACTGAAATAAATCTTAATTTTTCAAATTGAAATGGGGTCACTGAGATTTGAACTCAGGTCACCGGCACCCAAAGCCGGTAGGATACCAGGCTACCCTATGACCCCTTTAGAGATCTAAAAAACCCATTTATTTCAATGAGTATATTGGAAGGTTTATATTGAGATCCTTTTATTTGTTTGTTTTGGTAATAATTAAAGATTTAGAATTTTCCTTATCTTATTCCTTTTGTATCATTCCTTTTCTTTTTTTATCAACGTATTTTTTGAAAGCATCCGGATCGGGTTCTATCCTTATTTTCAGTAGTTCAAAGGTTTTTCTTGTAATGTAAGTTTTTGCTATTTCCCTTAATTCCTTGTTTTCTATATCTATTCTTCTGGGAACTTTATTTTTAAGATCTTGTAATGCCTTTGTAACTATCTTATTACTTACTCTTCCTTTTATTCTGTACTCTTCCTTTTTATCGTCGTACTCTGCTCCTGTTATATCATAAGCTATTTGATCAAGTTCCTCTAAATCTAGTTCTTCTCCCGTATAATCCCATACTTTTCTTTTAAATGAATCATAAATGCTTGCTAGGAGTTTCGCTGCTTCCATAGGATCTGTGTCTTCTCCAAACTTACCTTTCTTTACACATATCCAGTCTCCTATCCTCGCGTGGAATCTAACCTCATCTTGTTTTTCAGTCATTTAACCATCTCCTTTCTTTTTTCATGGTTCTCTAATTATTTAAAAGTTTCACGCGAGTTTTTCAACTTCTTTAGTTTTTTCCTTTCTTGTAAGCATCAGTACTTTTTGTCCTGGATCAATTTTGGTATCTTCCGTAGGTATTATCAGTTCACCGTTCTCATATATTGCAACTACTGAAGAAACATTTGGTTTTTCTACTTCACTAACTTTCTTACCTGACATCTTAGATTTCTCTACAGGCTCCAGTTCAAGTATCACTGCTTCTCCTTTTCCTAGGAAAGATAAATCAACTAATTCTGGTTTTGTTATCACTTGAGAGATGTGTTCAGCTGCATTTGCTTCAGGATATATCGCTCTATCTATACCTAACTTCTTTAATACTTTCTCATCGTAGTGAGTCGCTCCTAATCTTATCCCTACTTCTTCTGCTCCCATTTGTTTAGCAATTAGACCTACAACAAGATTAGTTTCATCAACATCTGTTAATGAAAGAACTGAATCTGCTTCCGATATACCTGCATCTCCAAGTACATTTGGCTTTGTTGCATTTCCTCTTATCGTTAGTGCTTCGTATTCAGAAGCTACTTCATGACATCTATTTCCATCCTTATCTATTACTACGACGTCGTGACCTTCTTCAATTAATATTCTAGTTAAATGTCTTCCTATTTTACCTGCACCTATTATTATAATATACATCAAAGCACCTCTTTTGATTTTTTTAAATTGATTATATTCTTTAAATCCTTCTTGATGTTTTTAGGGAGGGAGTCTTTTTATATTTGAGCAGGAAACCTATCGCGTGCATTATTGGAATTATTTCTATTCTGCCCACTATCATATTGAATACTAATACTCCTTTGGTTATGTTAGACATTCCTGGATTAACTACACCTACCATTAAGCCTCCATTTCCCTGTGATGATGAAGTAGCAAATAATGCATCCCCTGAAGTTACATTTGATTCAGAATAAGTTATTATGAAAGCCCCTAGAATTATGAATGCAATATATAACAGTATAAATACATTCGTAGTGCTTAACTGACGGTTTGTTGCTTCTTGACCTTCTATTTTTCTTGAAAAGTGTGCTCTATCAGGTAAAGCATATTCTTTGATCTTCCAGTATATGGATTTCAAGAATATCCAGAACCTAATCATTTTTAGACCACCGGCTGTAGATCCCGCTGAACCTCCAATAACCATCAGTAAACCTAAAGTTATCTTTATTGCTTCACTCCATTCAACTCCCAACATAGTTTGAAATCCTCCTTCAGTTAACGCCGAGGTAGCGTGGAAGAGAGAATGTCTGATTCCTTCAGATCCATAAAGAGACATGAATTGAGGAACCATCATAAAAGCACCTAGAAGTAGGAGGATTATAGTTAGTTTTACTTGTATGTCTCCAAGATAAGCTTTCCATTTCTTCTTCAAAAACTGATAATGTATGTAGAAAGAGAAAGATCCTAAAAGCATCATAATTGCCAATGAAATTTCTACTCTTATACTATTCATTGCTGCTAATTCTCCCCAAACCATCTCCATTCCATTAGTGCTTATAGCGCTCATAGAATAATTTACAGATTGGAAGAGAGTTAAACCAGATAATAAAAGCAATATAACTCCAATAGTAGTTAAAAGAATGTATACCCACCATATCCTTTTAGCGGTTCCCATTATGCTGGGCCTTAATCTTTCTTCCCTTCCTTCAGCCTTATACAAATTATAAGATTTTATATAAGAGAATATACCTATCAAGGCAAGCATTATTATACCTGCACCACCTATCCAAGCCTGTGTACTTCTCCAAAACATTAAACTATTTGGAAAAGCAGCAGTCTCTCCTCTTAAGGGAGTTGAACCTGTTGTTGTAAAGGCTGAGACTGAATCAAAATAAGCATTACTTGGACTTACTCCATGCATCATGTAGGGAACAGCCCCAAATAAAGGTAGAATGAACCAGGCTATAACAACCATGCTGAAGGCATGTGTTTTCTTAGTATCTTTATTAGTACTAAATAACCTATTAAGAAGAATTCCAAAGGAAAAAGTAAGTATAGCAGGTACTAAGAAGTAATTTAATTCAGATACTCCTTCCAAATAGATTAGAGAAACAATTATTGGAAGTAGAAAAGCCGCTGAGAAATACATTGTGATTTCTCCAAGATCTCTGAATACAACTTTCACATCTTCGAATCCCAATATAGTCATTCAATCACTTTCTCTAAATTCTTTTCTTCTTATTACTTTCGATCTCTATATTATTCTTGGATCTATGAGACTTAGAAGAACTTCTTATTTAAATTATTTTCAATAATTGAGAAAACAAAGATATGCAGAAGAAATATCAAATCATGAAACTTTTTTTCTAAAAAACTTTATTCTTCATCTAAAAATGTTCTAGCTTCCTTTTCAGTATCTAAAACAATGAAAGTAGTTGTCTTAGCTACAGAAGGATGTGCCAACTCATTCTTTATGAAATGGTCTAAATCCTGCATTGATTTACACTTGATACCTGTGAGTAAATCATATTGACCTGTAGTAGTATAAACAGCGTATATATTTGGATTTATTTTAAGTTTATTTATTATTTGATCCAAGGAACGTGATTTAACCTCGATTCCTATTATAGCAGTTACATCATATCCAAGTTTATCCCAATCGATAACTGCATGATATCCTCTTATTATTCCTTTTTCCTGAAGCTCGTTTATTCTATTCCTAACGGTTCCAGGAGAGACATCTATGTCTTCAGCTATTTCTCTATAACTAGCTCTTCCATTTTCTCTCAATTCTCTTATTATAGCGAGATCCTTATCATCGACTTCTTTTCTTGGATACATGTTGTAAAAATAAGCATTCGAAGTATTTAAATGTTCACTTTTTTGTAAAAAATAATAAAAATACTATGGATAAACAAAAAATATGAGAAATAAAGCAATGGTTTGAATAATCAAAAACTTATGTTTAAATTATTTTAAAGTCATTCAAAGAAAAATAAACTAAATAATTCTTCGAGAAATTCTAACAAATTTATAAAAGAAAAACTATTCTAAAAAAACATGTCAAAAGGACTAAAATCTCAAGAAGTGAAGAAAAAAATTGAAAAACATGGCTATAACCAGTTAGAAAAAGTAGAGAGAACTAGCTCTCTAAAGGTACTTCTCAACCAATTCAAAAATAATGTAATGATATGGATACTTATAGTAGCTGCTGCAGCCGCATTACTAACTGCTAAAACAGCTGAATTTTACTTTGTTTCTCTCATAATAGTAATTGTTGCATTTATGGGGTTTTTCCAGGAATGGAAAGCGGAAAAGGCAATGGAAGCACTTAGAAAAATGTCTTCACCGACAATAAAAGTTTACAGAGATGGAGAGTTAAAATCAATTCCAACCAAAGAACTAGTGCCTGGTGACTTGATAAAGCTTGAAACTGGAAATAAAGTTCCAGCTGACGCAGAAGTTATAGATCCAAAAAACCTAAAAGTAGATGAATCCATATTAACGGGAGAAAGTAGATCAGTTGCCAAAGAAGATGGAGAAATGATTTACTCGGGAACCTCTATTTCCAGAGGAAGATGTGAAGCTATAGTAAGGAAAACTGGAATGGATACCAAGCTTGGAGAAATAGCGGGAGGACTCCAGAAAAAAGTAGTTGAAACGCCACTTCAAAAAAAAGTGAAAAAACTCTCCAAAAAAATAGGTTACATAGCTATAATAACTTCAATTATCCTACTGGCAATAGGATTCACTATAGGAGCACCCAGTGAGGAAATTGTAACTGTTACGATAGCTATAGCGGTAGCAGTAGTTCCAGAAGCTTTACCTCTAATAATAACATTAACACTATCTTTAGGTATGAAAAAAATGGCTAAGAAAAAAGCTCTAGTAAAGAAAATGCTAGCAGTAGAAAGCCTTGGATCCACAACAGTAATATGTACTGATAAAACAGGTACACTTACAAAGAATGAAATAACTGTGAAAAAGATATTTACAAATGGAAAAGAGATAGATATAGAAGGATCTGGATATGAGACAAAAGGAAAAATAACTATAGAGGATAGAGAAATAAATATAGATGAAAATAATCCCTTAAACTACATAATAAAAGCTTCCTCTCTATGTAATGATTCTGAAATAAATTTTAATGGAAAAGAACCAGAAATTCATGGAAATCCAACGGAAGCATCTTTGTACACTCTAGTAGAAAAAACTAAATATACTAATGATGAAATCAGAGAAAAATACGAAAGAGTAGAAGAAATAATGTTCTCTTCAGCCAGAAAAAGAATGACCACAATACATAAAAAACCAGAAGGGAAAGGACACATAGCATTCATGAAAGGAGCTCCAGAAGTGGTTCTGGAAAGATGCACTCATATACTTGAAGGAAATGAAAGGAAAAAACTAACTCAAGACAAAAAGAAACAAATTCTAAGTAAAAACAAGGAATTTGCTAAAAAAGCGATGAGAATTCTTTCATTTGCCTACAGAGAAGATGCTCCTGTAAGTTCTAACAAAGATGAAGTTGAAAAGGAAATGACTTTCCTTGGATTGGCTGGGATGATTGATCCTCCAAGAGAAATGGTTCCAGAAGCAATTAAAAAATGTAAAAAAGCAGGAATAACCGTTAAGATGGTTACGGGAGATAACCCAGAAACTGCAAAAGCAATAGCTAAAAAAATAAACCTCACAGATAATCCAAAAGTGATTACCGGTGAAGAAATCTATGAAATGAATAATGAGGAACTAAAAGAGATAATAGAAGATGTAGATATCTACGCAAGAACATACCCAAATGACAAATTAAGAATAATAAAAGCACTTCAAGGACACGGGGAAATAGTAGCAATGACAGGGGACGGAGTAAATGATGCGCCCGCGGTAAAAAATGCAGATATTGGAATAGGTATGGGTATAAAAGGAACGGATGTAACTAGAGAAGCAAGCGACATCGTACTACAAGATGATAATTTTAATACAATAGTAGAAGCTGTAAAAGAAGGTAGAAGAATATATTCAAACATAGAAAAATTTACAAGTTTCCTACTTTCACGTAACTTTACAGAAGTAATGCTCATAGGAATAGTGTTAGCAGTTATAAGGGATTTCACGTTCTTACCATTAATAGGAATGCAAATACTATTTTTAAACATGATTGGACAGGTTGGACCTGGATTGGGTCTAGGTATTGACCCAGCAACAAAAGGAATAATGAATAAACCTCCAAAAGAACCTGAAAGAGAATTATTAAACCGTAAAAATCTTTTTGTAATTACTTCTGCAGCGATAACAATGGTTTTAATGGCGGGAATTTCTTTCATATATGGAAATATATTGGGAAGTTTGGAATTAGCCAGAACAATGACATTTGCATCAATATCAATAATGATTATTGCAAATGCATATAACTTCAAATCTTTAGAAAAATCATTATTAAAACTGAATCTTTTCAAAAACAAATGGATGATACTCGCAACTTTATTAACTATACCTCTAATCATTTTAGCAATTTATTTACCAATACTACAAATCATATTTGATCATGTTGCTCTAAATAGAATTCATTGGACAGTAGCATTAATAACTGGATTAACTACAGTAATTTTAATAGAGATAGTGAAGAGAATTTCGAAATACATTGATCTTTAATGCTCCGACCGGGATTTGAACCCGGGTCTCGAGCTAACTCCAATCTCTAGAAATCTTTTTGATCAAACTTTTTCTAAAAGTTTGTTTTGATCAATCTTTTTCCTAAAAAGTTTTCGAGAGGCTCGAATCCTTGGCCACTAGACTATCGGAGCACTTCTTGAAATGTTAAAATATTCAAGAATTTATTGACTCAGAAGATACTTAAATCTTTTGGTAAGGATACATCTTATGATTTTTTCAATTATTTTTAGTGGGTCCGGGGAGATTTGAACTCCCGTTCTTCGCCATGTGAAGGCGACGTCATAGCCACTAGACCACGGACCCTTTAGAAAATCTCTTATTTTTTTAAATTTTTAAACCATCAATTACAGATTCCGTTGAAAAAACATTATTTATTTACAGATTATTAAATCTTAGGATAGTTGAACTAAATGTTTATGTAGATTTTTTACAATTTTTTCATTAGTTATTTAAGGGACGAGTTAATTAAGAGAGTTAGAGGAGCAAAGGTAAGATTTCGCCATGCTCACCCAGAGGCGATAAAATGATAGAAATAAGAGAAGGACCTTCAAAGGCAGATGGAACACCTACAGATATAGTTATAGCTACAACTAACCCGATGGGAAAAGGTGTAAATAGATACAAGAAGCTGTTAAGTGAGAGGATTTTAGCTAGATGTGGATCTGATAGAGCTCCCGAAGATGAATACAATATAGTGATAGATAGATACGATGCTAAGGAAATTATAAGAGCAGCAATCTACGGTGGACTGGATCATCAAGATGGTCTACATGAGGAAGAATTTATAAAGAAAAATGGGGAAAATTCAGAGTATACTTTGATAATAAATAAGGCTCTTAGTGAAATGGTTCTTTTCGTGGATGGAGATACTTATCCTTTGAGAAATAACAAAGAACTTGGAAGAAAAAAAGCAAATATTAATAGCCCCGAGCGGATTTGAACCGCTGTCAACAGGTCCAGGGCCTGCTATGCTTTTACGTAACTCTTACTATCCTTATTAAACCATAGTGAAAAGAGTTAGACCGCTACACTACGGGGCTTTTTGAAACTAGTTATTTACTTTTTAGTTTTTAAGAATTTCTCTATTCTGCTTATTCCTTCTTTTATTCTTTCTTCAGGTTCAGATACAAAAGTTAGTCTAATGTGATTTTTACCTTCATCTCCAAAGTAACCTCCTGGAATTACTACTATCTCTTCTTCTTCATATAGAGAGTCCGATAACTCTTCTTCATCCTTGAATCCTTCCATATAATTGGATAGATCTACGAAGAAGTAGAATGCTCCTTCTGGGTCAGTGAATCCTGCTTCCGGTAGTTTCTTTTCTAATTCTTGTTTCATTATGTTCTTTCTATGCTTGTAAGTAGGTAGAACATTTTCTTTTATGTATTTTCTTTTATATTTTCCTCTTTCTCTTAGGAAGTGTTGTAGGAATATCTGTGATGTGTGATTTATGCATAGAGCTTCGTACTGAAGTAACTGAGTTATGTTTTTTATGAAGTGTTCAGGACCGTATGTATATCCTATCCTCATTCCAGGTATCGAACCTGTTTTTGAGAAGCTATTACACGTTATTGTATTTTCTCTTGCTCCATATTTTCTTGAATTTATAAATTCAGCATCTCCATAGGTTATATCTTTATATATATCATCTGTTATAAGCCATAGATCTTCATCTTCCACTATTTCAACTATTCCCTTTAAATTCTCATTCGTGAGCATTCTGCCAGTTGGGTTATCGGGTGAAATTATCATTATTACTTCCGTGTCCTTTGTTATTGCTTCATTTATTTTTTCAGGAGTCATTTGAAAGTCTTCTTGCCAAGTTGTTTTTAGCCTTTTGATTTTTCCTCCCGCTAACTTTATAGTTTGAGGGTAACCAACGTACTCAGGATCTTGAATTATTACTTCTTGACCAGGATTGATAATAGTTTGTAAAGTTGCATATAATCCCTGTGTTCCACCGTGTGTTAAAGTTATTTCTTTCTCTGGATCTATTTTGATATCTTCTTCTTCCTCAATTATATCTGTAATTGCTTTTCTAGTCTTTAAAGTTCCTGGTGTAGAACAATATATGGTTGATTTCTGTGGTTCTTCCTTCATTTTTTCTGCAAGATAATTCATAGAGTCTTGAGAAGGTGCTAAACTAGGTGCTCCTCCTCCAAAACTTATTATTGATTCTTTTTCCCCCGCTTTTTCAAGTAATCGAGCTATTCTTCTTATCGGGGAACCTTCTATCTTTTCAGTTCGTTTCGATAGATCTTTATATCTCTTCATTTTACTTCATCCTCTGCTTTTGCAACTATTCTTTTAACTCTTCCTATTGTATCTGGATTTACCGATATTGAATCTATTCCTTCTTTTATAAGGAACTCTGAAAATTCCGGATATATACTGGGTAATTGTCCACATATGCTCACGGTTTTTCCTTTTTTATGCGCTTTACGTATTATTTGTGATATTGATTTCTTAACAGCTTCATTTCTTTGATCGAATACCCCTAATTTAGCGAGTATTTCTGAATCTCTATCTGCACCTAGTGTTAATTGTGTTAAATCATTTGTTCCAATTGAAAATCCATCGCAATATTCCGCAAATTCTTCTATCAGTAGAACATTTGATGGTACTTCCGCCATCATCCATATTTTTAGGTCCTTGCCTCTTTCAAGACCGTGTTTTTTCATTAATTCTTCAGTTTCTTTCATTTCTTTTATAGTTCTAACGAATGGAATCATTAAATGTATGTTTTTCTGTTCTCTTCTAGCTTTTTTTATTGCTTTGAGCTCCAACTCAAATGCTGGTTGAAATTCTTTTGATGTATACCTTGAGCATCCTCTCCATCCTATCATAGGGTTGTGTTCCTTCGGTTCATGTTTTTCTCCCCCTTTAAGCCTTCTGTATTCATTTGTCTTAAAATCGCTAAGTCTTAAAATAACTGGTCGAGGGTCAAATGCTTTTGCTACTTTTAATATTCCTTCTGATAGTTTATCTATGAATTTTTGTTGTTCTCCTTTTTCTATTAGGGATAGAGGATGTTCTTTTACATGTGTTGCTAGTATGAATTCTTCTCTCATTAATCCTACTCCATCAACCGGTTTTTTAGATATTTCATCAGCTATTTCAGGTACTCCTAGGTTTACATATATATTAGTTTCCGTTTCAGGTACAGGTAAATCCTCTTCATGTTCTTCAGACTCAACTACTCCTCTAAATACTTCTCCATGTGTACCGTCAACACTAACTACTTCACCTTCCTTTATTTTCTTCGTAGCATTTTCAGTTCCCACTACACAAGAAATTCCTAGTTCTCTAGAAACTATGGAAGCATGAGATGTTAATCCTCCTTCATCAGTAACTATTGCTGATGCTCTTCTCATTGCTGGAACCATATCTGGATTTGTCATTTTAGTTACGAGAACATCTCCTTTTTCCACTTTACTTAATTCATTTAAATCGTGAACAATTCTAGCTTTTCCATGTTCTATTCCAGGACTTGCAGCCATTCCTTTAATTATTATATCTCCTTTAGATTTCCCCATAGTTTTTATAGTTCTTTCTGACCAAGCGGTTTCTGGCCTTGATTGCAGTATATATATTTTTTCTTGTTTTTTATCGTAACCCCATTCTATATCTTGTGGGAAATTGTAATGTTCTTCTATTTTTATAGAATAATCAGATAATTTCTTTATTTCTTTATCTGAGAGAACTTGTGCTTTTCGTTTTTCTTCAGAAACTTTTTTTTCAATTGTTCCTCCTTTCGGATTATCTACAAGTTTTTTCTTTTTCGTAGCGATTTTTTTCTCTTTAATTTCAAGCGTCTCTTTGTCCACGAAATAAGTATCAGGTGTTACTTTACCTCCAACTATGTATTCTCCAAGCCCCCATGATCCTTCTATAGTAATAACACTATTATCACCGTTTCTCAGATCTAAAGTAAATAATACTCCTGATGATTCAGATTTAACCATTTTTTGTATTGCTACAGATAAAGCTGCATCCATATGATTGAATCCTTTTCTTTCTCTATAGTAAATTGCTCTATTAGTGTATAAAGAAGCGAAGCATTCTTTTATTTTTTCCAATACATTCTCTATTCCTCTAATATTAAGATAAGTATCTTGTTGTCCTGCAAAACTAGCTCCCTTTAGATCTTCAGATGTTGCACTTGATCTAACAGCTACTTCAGGTTCTCTACCAAGTTTTTCTTTAAGTTCCTTGTGTTTTTCTCTTATTCCTTCCTTGACTTCTTCAGGTATTTCACCATTTAAAATTATCTTTCTTACTTCTCGGCCCACTTCATTCAATTTTTCCGTATCTTCAGGATCTTTCAATTCTTTTAATTTATCTCTAATTTTCCTAACAAGCTTATTATCATCTAAATATTCCCTGTAAGATTCGGTTGTAACTACGTATCCAGGTGGAACTGGAACATCTACTTTATTTAATAATTCACCTAAATTAGCGTTTTTACCGCCTACTAAGTACTTTTTATTGGAATCAATCTCACTGAAAGAAGCTACGTATCTTGGTATTTAAATCACCCTTTTATCTGTGAACTATTAACGAATGTTTCTTATGAATAGGTAAAACACTTACCCTTTATATCTCTTTGTTACAATAACTTAACTGGTGATTAACAATGGCACAATATGAAACAATAAAAGAAAAAACTTTCGAATATGGAAATAACTTCATAGAAGTTTCCAGAAAAAAAGTGACAGGTGAAAGCGGAGAAACAGAATTTATAAACTTCTCCAAAGGATTCTACAACGATGATCAAGAGAAAACCTATAAATCTGGATTTGGATTCTCAGCAGACAACGAAGAAGCCGTAAAATTCATGAAGAAAGCTCTAGACGAAGTATAAAAATGCTGTAGAATGAAAAACCTAAGATAAAGCATTTAATCTGAAATCAATTTTTTTAGGAAAAGGTCTCTAAAAGAGACCTTTAGCACTAATTTTTATCTATATAGGTCTAAACTTTGAAAATAATGGGAAAACAATTACATTTTCATAACCCTTGTTTTTATAAACTCTTGAATTCCTTAAATATGTGAGGTAATTCAAATGAATAGAAAATTAATTCCTCTAATATTTATTGGGCTCCTAATAATAGGAATAGGTTGTCTCAATGACATACCAATAGAGGAAGAAATGGAACACGAACTAGTAATGAATATAGAAGGAGAAGGAATATTGGAACCTGCAGAAGGAACCCACAACTACACGATAGGTGAAGAAGTAACAATAAAAGCAGAAGCAGAAGAAGATTGGGAATTCGTAGAATGGGCCGGAGACTATGAAGGAACAGATATAGAAACAACAATAACAATGAACGACAGCAAAAACATCACAGCATATTTTGAAGAAGTAGAAGAAGATGAAAATGATGAAGACGATGAAGAAATAGATGTCGGAGAACCTGGAGAAACAGTAATTGCATTCTTAGAGAAAATGTACGACGGTAACATAGAAGAAACTGCTGAATACTTAGTAAAAGAAGAAGCAGAACAATTTGAACAGGAATTAGAAGAAATGTCAGAGGAAGAACTACAACAGATTAAGATGATGATGGAAGAAGTAGATGTTGAAACAACAATAAAGAGTGAAGAGATAACCAACGGCGAAGCAACAGTGGAAGCAGAATTAATAGTTTCTGCAACTGATCCAATGACAGGTGAAGAAGTCGAAGAAACCGAGCTAGCTTCATTTATACTATTGGAAGAAAATGGAGAATGGAAGATAAGTGAAGAAGCAGCTGCAGGGTTTTAGATAAATAACTAATCCTTAACTTTTTTCTTTTTATTTTTTCTTTATATAGTAGTCGCAGAAATCTGTGAATTGACATTTTTCACATTTTGGATTCCTAGGCAAACATATATCTCTTCCAAAGTGTATCAGAGCAACGTGAAAGAATCTTCTATCCTCTTTAGGTGTTATTTCTTCCAATTTTTTCTTAACTTCTTCTTTAGATGCTTCTTTAGGTAACCATCCCCATCTTTTAGGTATTCTATTTACATGAGTATCCACAGCAATAGTATTTATATCAAAACCAAAACATCTTGTAACATCAGCTGTCTTGTAACCTACTCCAGGAAGTTTCATTAATTCTTCTCTAGATCTAGGTACTTCTCCATCGTGTTCTTCAAGTATTTTTTCAGTAGTTTTTTTTATTCTCTTTGCTTTTTGATTGTACATCCCCGCTTGCTTTATCAGTTCCTTTATCTCTTCTTCGGAGAGATCATTCATCTTTTCCAGTGAATCTGCTTCTTTGAACAATTTTCTACTGGCTTTTTTTGTTCTTTCTTCTTTGGTTCTCTGTGAAATTATACAACTAATTAGAACAGCGTATGGATTTCTAGAATTATCTTCAGCAGCGGTTTCCAATTCGCTGTATCTTTCTTCAAAAAACTTCTTTATTTCTTTATATTGTTCCTTCAAGTTCATCTTTTTCTTAGTTTTTTAATTTTCTTTTCTTCAATCCAAGAATAAAAATTTAAATTTGGATTAATCTCTAACCTAACTTTTCCAAAACTTTCTTGAATTTCAGTATTCTCTCCTCATCCGTACCTTTGTTCAAAGTTTCTTTCATTTTCTTATCTATTATTCCTTTTTCATGCCATTTTTCAACCCTTTTATCTACTTTTTCAGCTGCATCTCTAAGTGCTTCTAAATCTCTTCTTTTACTAAACTTTGATTTACTATCTCCCAATACCTTTCTAGCTCCATCTAATACTTCCATGCTTCTTTTTCCAGTTGCAAATACTTCTCGAAACCTTTCCAATTTCTCTTCTTCTCTTAGCTTTTCTAGCTTCTCAGCTTCTTTTAGTCCTTCTCTGAATTTTTTCTTACTTTCTTTAGGATTTTTCTTCAATTCTCTTGCACTTATAATTTTCTTTTTCTTCTTACTGATAATCATCACCTCACATAGTTAGATAATATCTTCATTTATAATAATGTTTAACAATTCTTCAATTTACAGATAATCCATGGATTTCCCTTTACCTTTTTAAGTAAGAAGTCACTAATAACTATAAGAATTAACCCTTTTAAAGAAAGAAAGGAGGTAAAAGTATGGCAGAAGAAGGAGAAGATTTTGGCTTCAGTCTCGAGAAACCAGTGGAAGAAGGAGACACTTACGAAGTAGAAATCATTGGTGAAGGAAAAGAAGGAGACGGAGTAGCCAAAGTAAAAAACTTCGTAGTATTCGTACCAGAAGCTAACGAAGGAGAAAAAGTCAAAATAGAAATCTCAGAAGTAAGAGCAAGAAGCGCAGTAGGAAAAGTATTAGAATAAAGCGAAGATAAATAAAGACTACGGAAACAAAGAAAACCTTTTTTTAACTTCAATTGAATTATTTTTTATCAATTTAAAGACTTAAAACTTATATCATGCTAATTTGAAGAATTTGAATTAATGCACCAACCGGGAGTCGAACCCGGTCTACGAGGATGGGAACCTCGTGTCATAACCCCTAGACTATTGGTGCGGTTAAAAATCATAAAAATATTAAACTAAACACCCATCAAGACAATTAAAGCATTTCTAACACCTGGACCTAGACCAACAACTAAGATAGTGAACTTCAAAATCCATTTCCAGTCGTTTGAAAATACTTCATTTACATAATAAACAGCCGCAGCAGCTAAAGCAAGTTTTAAAGGAATAAAAGCAAATACGGATAAATGCTCGAATAATAGAGAAGGTAAAACATGTTGTTCCCCGTAACCACCTATAAACCCAATTGCTAAAGCTGTGGCAGAGGCATCCAAAGAATGACTAAAAATCGGAGACCAATTAACAATATCCTTAAATTCATCAAAACCAAGTAAAACTAAGATCAAATAAGTGAGAAAACACCCTAAGATAGCTAAACCTATTATCAATGAAAAGAAACCAAATTCAGAGACATTTGAAATAATGCCAACGGAAAAAACGATTAACAGAGCAACTCCAAACAATCCTAAATATCTTATCTTCAAGTCAAAACGATTTACAATTACTAAAGGAATAAATGCCATTAAAAAAACCATGAAGAACACAAAAGGAGAAGTAAAGAGATAACGGAAAACTCCAAGAGAATCAAAGAAACCAATATCCATAAGCGCTCTAACTACACCTCCGAGGAAAACAAAAGGCAATAAATTAATCCAAAGATCTCTATTGAGACCAATATTCATTTTATTAAGAGCTTTGAAGACTAAAAAAACAGATAAAACAAGTATCGCTAAATAAGTGACTGTATTGACCACATTATACCCTGTTCCCTCAACTATAGGTTCAATATAATATTTATTCACAAATTCACTCAAAAACATGAAAATCATTTTTTAATCCCCTAGCATTATTCTTTAATTGAAGAAACAGTACAATATAAAACATGATGAAAATGAAATGCCTAAAGACACCTAAGAAAGAGGCGGAAAAAATTCGTAAGAAATTAGCTGAAAGAAAAATCCTAAATAGAGATAAGAAAACAATAACTGGAAAAGAAAATGTTTTTTTTCCTCTGAAGAAAGAGATAGATAAAGAATTAATTAAAGAGATTTGTTCTGAGGAAGTAGAAATAGTGGAAAAAGAAACGGAACCAAAAACAAATAAACCTAGAAGCTTGAAAGAAGCATTGAAAGATAAATTCAATGAAGAGGAAAAAGAAAAATTAGTTACATCCTTTAACATAGTTGGAGACATAGCAACTTTAGAGATACCTGAAGAACTACGTGAAAAAGAAAGAGAAATAGGGAAGCAATAATGAAGGTTCATCCAAGTGTTAAAACAGTATGTAGAAGAGAAAATAAAACAAAAGGAAGATATAGAATAAGAAAAGTACATCCAATAGCTGGAGAAGAAAAAACAGAGACAATTTACAAAGAACACGGAATAAAGATAAAACTAGATTTAAATAAAACCTATTTTAATCCTAGATTATCCCATGAAAGAGAAATAATAGAGAATAAAGTTAAAAAAGGAGAAAAAATAGGTTACTTATTTGCAGGAGTAGGTCCATTCGCGTTAGTAATAGCTAAGAAAAATCCAGATGTAGAAATAACTGCAGTTGAACTGAATCCAGAAGCTTATAAATATTTAGAAGAAAATATAGACCTCAATAACTTTACAGGAATAATAAAACCAATCAATGAAGATGTGAAGAAATTAAAAGGATATAACTTTGAAAGAGTAATAATGACGATGCCTATCTACTCTGAAGAATTCTTAAACTCCGTTCTGAAAAATATATCAAATGAAGCGATAATACATTACTACTCTCTAGGAGAAGAACCTGATTACTATGAAAAACCAATGAAAGAATTAAAAAAACATATTGATAACTTCGAAGTATTGGATAAAAGAGAAGTTCTAAATTACGCCCCAGGTAAAAAAGAAGTCGTAATAGATATTAAAATAAAGGATTGATTAAAATAATCTGTTTCACTTGGAAAATCTTAAACAAGCATCTTGCTCAAAATATAAGGATTAGCATTTCTTTCTTTTGCTAAATCAATCAACTTAATTGCTTTTTCCAATGGATATTCTTCAATACACTTAGCTGTCCAGTATAAATCTAAATTACTATCCCAAACTTCAGTAAGAGCTCTTCTAAATATTTTTTCATCAAAATAATCCATAGTTAAAGCTGTCATATATGGATCCGTCTTATTTCTACTGGCTTTCTTTATAGCTTCTTTAGATATGTCCCTATGAAATTTTAAACAGAGAGCAGTGGAAAATGAATCCAAATCTTTATCAGAAGAAACATCAAGAGATTCTTCAAAAACTTCAGGCATCTTTTCTTTAATCATACCTACTCTAAGAGGATCGAGGTTTTTCTCCTTAGACTTTTCTATTATCTCTTCCCAGTTATCAGGAAACATTTCTCTTATTTCCATAACTTCAACGGGTTTTATATTCAATTCCTTTGACTTCTTAAATACCTTATAGGTTTTATCAGATTCCTTGAGAACCCTCGCTACATCAACAGGATCCAAATCTTCATCACAAGCCTTCTCCAAAGCCTTTTCAGAAACAGATTCATAATACATTAAAACTTTTAATACTCTGCAAGGATCTAAATCTTTATCAATAGCCTCTAAAGCTGCCTTATAAGCTAAATCTGAAGGAACTCCATCATGTCCTCTTTTCCTAACTATTTCAGGAAACAAATTTCTCTTTATATCTATTATAGATTCCTTTACTTCTTTTTCAGCTATAATGGAATCCTTCTTTAAAATATCCAGTTCTTCTCTACTAACTTCTCTTCCTATATTGGAAGAAGGAACCATTTTAACGGAGCTAAATAATTCTTTTTCATTTTTCTCTTCCTTATCTTCAAAAAAATCCCTTTTTAAATCTTCATTATCCTCAATTTTTTCAATGATACTCTCCATTTCCTCAGATACATCTTCACTACTACTCTCTTCTTCGGAAGATCCAGATGAAGCACTCTCTTTAATACTGGAACCCTTATCATCAGCCTCTCTGGATTTTGAAGATTCTAAATTATTTAAACGATTCTTAAAATTATCCTCATCTTCTCCATCGATAGAAGGTAAACTAATGGATTCAAATACACTTTCCTTCTCTTTCTCAGATCTTTTCTTATCTTTGGATTTCTTCGAACTTTCACTCATCATCTGTTATAAGAGAACTAAGAAATATAAATAAAGGGGTCTTACTCATAAACAACAAGTGATCAAATGGCTTCGAAAGGAAAAAAAGAAGAAAATGAAAAAACACCAAAAGATCTTTCAAGAATAGTTCTAGACATGCTGGTGGAAGGTAAAAAAGAGAAAGAGATCATTGATTCACTCAGAAGCGTTGGATTGAATAAAAAGAAAGCTGAAGAAGTTTATAAGAAAATCAGTAAGGAATATCACAGTTACTTAATTGAAAAATTAGAAGGAGAAGTAGAAAAACTAATTGAAGAACAAACTGATGAATTAGTTGAAAGATTTAAGAGAAAAGTGAAGGATACTTTTGAAGAAACACAACTTAGAATTGATTTGAATTTCAGTGAAATAAAAAGAAAAGTAGATTCAAGGATACAAGAACCTAAAAGAACAGCTGATGAAAATAGAGAAATGATAAAACAGCTCAGAAAAGATACTGAAAAAGGTTACAACCAATTGAGAAATAATATGGAAAGAATGGAAAATATAGGGCCTCTTGGAGCAATAATCCCAGCCACAACCATATTAATAGGGCTATTTTCCATTGTTTATTCCTTAAGTTTAATACCTGATCACTATGAGTTCATAAGAGACCCTTTAACAATCCCTCCAATCTCTATTGGTCTTATAATAATAGGGATAGTAGCGGGAATAATATTAACAGCTTTTGGAGTAGTAACGATACTTAGAAGAGGAAAAATAAAGGAAGAAGTATTCAAAAAGAAGGAATAAACAGAAACCTTTTTAAAGTAAAAACGTTTTCAGTAAAACAACATTTAAAGATTTGAAAAATAAGTAAATGATTGGAGGTGACAATAAATGCCAACAATAGAAATAGAGAAATTTGACGTAATGTCCGTAGCAAAAATAGGAGCAGTAATAGGACTAATCTGGGGAATCATCATGGGAATAATAATGGCTATAGGAGCAGGAACACTAGCAGCAATGATTCCAGGAACAGGAATGATGGCAGCAGGAGGAGCAGTAATGGCCTTAGTAGTAGCAATAATAGGAGGAGTTCTATACGGATTTATCGGTGGAGCAATAACAGCATTCATCTATAACTTAGCCGCTGGCTGGGTTGGAGGAATAGAATTCAACCATTAGAAAATAAATCTAGATTAAAACCAACCCTTTTCTTTTTTTCTTATTTTTTATTAAAATTAAAGACCATATATTAAATATAAAACTAAATAAAGAGATAAAAATGTCATTTAAAATAGATAAAATTCTTAAAATATTACATAACCCTAAAGAAGCTTTCGAAGAAATGAAAGAAGATGTAAACATAGCTGAAGGAATAGCAATCGCTATCATACTAATAAGTATAGGAGGAATAATATCCTACGGCTTAATAATGAGCTCCATTGGAGGATTTATTGATGAAATTCCTAGGGAAATAGATACTGGAGAAGAAACAATAGAAGTCCCTGAAGAAATAGCAAATTTTATGGAAAAAGAAACACCACTTATTATAGGTCTTATAGTAGCTATTGGGTCTTTTATTTCACTATCAGTACTCTTCATAACGGCTTTAATCGCTGGATGGATAACAGCTAGATATGAAAAAGAAAAATTTAGATTAAAAAGAACAATAGGCTTGATTGGATACAGTAGCGTAGTTGATTTAATTCAAACAGTGATAATCATAGTAATTTTAGCATATTTCCTACGATACTTAGCTACAAGTATTGTTGCAGGAGAAATATTAAAAATTGCCAACATAGGTATTGGAATACTCGCAATAATCCCAATAGCAATTGTTTTATTCTTCTGGGAATTATGGATAAAAGGAACAGCGATAGCTGTAGCTAATAACTCCAAAACAATAATAGGTATGGTTACTTGGTTCATAGTACTGATGGTAATCAGTTCTATATTCGGATCAATAGACATAGGAACAATTATAATGAATTTCTTATGAATGAAATCTATTAATATTGAAAAAAATAATTATTTGACCCATAAATACCTTTTAATAACTATAAAAACAAATAAATTCCTTACTTTCAACTTTAATATAACTAAAACACGTAAGAACTAAATGTGAATAAAAAAAGATTCAAATGAATATTGATATAGAGATAGAAAAGGCGGATACTTTCCTAAAAAGACTGATAGGACTTATGTTCAAAAAAGAGATAAATAAAGGATTTTTATTTGATCTTGGAAGAGAGAAAAAACACGGAGCAGCGATACATTCATTCTTCGTTTTCTCAAAATTCGACGCAGTGTTCATAAATGAAAAAATGGAGATTGTAGATGTAAAAAAAGAAATAAAACCATT